>JAZNDA010000054.1:0-3712 GCA_045587785.1 Eubacteriales bacterium
GCGAGCTTTCTTTGTCTTTGTGTTGGCTTCGCGCGTTTCCACCCGTCAGAGACGGGTGCAAAATGACTTGCCAAAACCAATGCAGTAAAAGTTTTTGCGGCACTTTTTTCAAAAAGTGCCAAAAGAATCCGGTCGTTCAATAATCTTTTCCATAATGAGTGCATCCTCGTGGGGGAAGCGGTAAAAGCCTTTTCGTCTGCCGCAAACCTCGAAGCCGAGGGAGGAATACAGATTTTGCGCGGAGATATTTGACTCCCTTACTTCAAGTGTCAGACGCACAAGTCCGCGCCGACGCGCTTCGTCTATGAGGGCAAGCAGTACGCGCCTTGCGTGCCCCTGCCGCCAGTGAGACGGGTGCGTGGCGACGTTTAAGATCTCGCCCTCGTCAAGTGCGAGGGAAAGACTTACATAGGAGCAGACCTTGCCGTCCTCTGCCGACACCAAGCCAAACGCGCTGTCTGACAGCAAAAGCTCCAGTGCCTGCTCGCTCCACGGAGAGGAAAAGCAAAGCCTTTCCAGCTCTGCGATCGCCCCAAGATGCTTTTTTTCTATGCGTTCTATGCTCATACGTCGCCCTCAAGAAGGCGCATTTGTTCAATGCCCTTTTTGATCTCGGCAAGGCAGGCGTCATACGCCGCCTGATCGCCGCCGTAGGGGTCGGGAATATCCTTTGGCATGCAGGTGATCTTGGATGCGTAGGCGGGGAATTCCGACAAAAGACGCATGGCGTGAAGTCCCGTCATGCCAATGACAAGGTCGCAGGCGTCCATGATCTCCTCGTCTACGGTGCGCGAGAGGTGGGAGCGGTAATCGTTGCCCTCCATGCAGATCACGCCCGCTTTCTCCAGAGCTTTGACGGCATTTTCGGAGATGGGGGCTCCTGTGGCAAAAAGTCCTGCCGAGAGGGCGGTCACCTGCCGTCTGTTCAAAAGACGTTCTATATCACACGCCGAGCAGAGCTCCCGAGGGCGCATGCTGTCTTTGACAAGCGCTTCTGCCATAGGGGAGCGGCAGGTATTGCCCGTGCACACAAAGCAGACGGTGAGCGGCTGTCCGCTTTCCGCTTCGGTCTTATCTATCCTTGTTTTTTCAAGCGTTTGCATATCAGTAACCGAACTTTCCGCTTAAGGAGTCGTCATCCTCTATCCAGTCTGCGGTCTTGATAACGCGGAAATTGTCCTTGTCATCGCGGATGACCACCGTTTCGATGCCCGCGTTGAGAATGACGCGCTTGCACATCATGCAGTTGTTGGTGCCGCTTTGAACCGAGCCGTCCGTGGGGGAGACGCAAGCCATGTACATGGTGGCACCCAGCATGCTTTCTCTGGGGGCGGCGATGATGGCGTTTTGCTCGGAGTGCACCGAGCGGCAAAGCTCGTAGCGTCCACCGCGCGGAATGCCCATCTTGTCACGGAAGCACTCGCCAAGGTCACTGCAGTTTTTTCTGCCGCGGGGTGCGCCGTTGTAGCCCGTTGACACGATGACGTCGTTTTTGACAATGATCGAGCCGAATTTACGGCGCAGACAGGTGCTTCTCTCGGCAACCGTTTGCGCAATATCCAAATAGTAATTTTCTTTTGAAACTCTGTCCATGACCTTGTGACGGAGAGAATATCTCCGACCCTCCTTTTCTGCGGTTTGTATAATTACCTACTTTATATTATATCTGATAATTTTTAATAAATCAAGGTTTTTTTACAAATTTATCATTTTGAAGGTTTCCCCATCATATTTTTAAAAAAATTGTCATACAGTATAGCGAAAATCTATACACAAAGGAGATCTGGCATGAGCTATCAGGAAGGTGCGCTGAGGGCGCTTACGGTTTTGGTTTGCGATAAGACGGCGGGGAGCGAGGTGTCGCTCGAATATGTGTTGCCCGATTATGAGGAGGAGATCAAAAAGCTACTTAAGGTGAAGGTGAGGCTGTTGCCTCCTGCGTCCTACGTGGGGGGCGGTGACGCCTCGTTTTCGGGAACGGTGTGCTTTGATCTTTTGTACTCCTCCCCCGAGGGCAAGCTGTGCGCGACAACGGTGCAGGAGAATTATGAGCTGTCCGCCCCCATCTTAAA
This sequence comes from Eubacteriales bacterium, assembly GCA_045587785.1. Lineage (GTDB taxonomy): Bacteria > Bacillota > Clostridia > Oscillospirales > CAG-272 > RGIG8775. Next base: position 2,073 of record JAZNDA010000054.1, read on the forward strand.
AGATGCGGACATCGACCTCTCGGACGGGATCTTTGGGTGCTGTGACGTTTGGCCCGAGAGCACGGTCAGCCGCGTGCTGGCGCCAAGAAAGGTCAGTCTGAAATGTCGGCTTCGTGCTATGGTGCGTGCGTACGGCAAGAGAACGCTTTCGGAGCGGATGACGGGTGAGTTTTCGCCCGAGGGCATCGAGCGCTTAGCAGGCATGGCAAGCTGCGCCACGTTTGCGATGGGCGAGGGTGAGTTTGACGTGGACGGGGAGACCGAGGTCCCCATGAAAGGCGAATGGTCAGTCATCGGATGCGGCGGCGAGGTGCGTATGACCGAGGTGCAGTGCGGCGAGGGTGAAGTGCTTTGCCGCGGAGAGCTTTTTGTCAGTGTGCTTGTGACGGGTGAGGATGGCAAGCCCCACGCTGTGCAGACGCGGATCCCGTTCTCCGAGCGCATAGAGGGCGACGGCTTTACGGGCGGCATGGGTTGCCACGTGTGGGGCGCGCCGAGCGATCTGAGTGCAGAGGCGGCGGACGGGAAAATGTCCATTCGCGGCAGTGTGCGCCTCTCTGTGACGGGACAGGGAAACGGGGAGATACCGTACACCAAGGATCTGTATTCCTCGGCAAGAGTGACACAGAATCAGTACCAAAAGATCGCATTTCCTCACGCGGCGGTGTCAAGGCACGGCAATTTTACGCAAAGCCTTTATGAGGCGGCGTCGGACTACGGTTTGCCAAAGGATGCGGAGATTATTGATCTGTGGGCGGCGGCAAGCGTCAGTGACTGTCTGTGCGACCGCGGAAAATGGGCACTTGTGGGAGAGACGTGTATGACACTTTTGATGACGAGCGAGGGAGAATATAAGTGTGTGGACATTCCCGTGCCGTTCAGATATGAGTTTGAGGGCGAATGCGGTACCCCCGAGAGCTTTTTTGCGAGAGTGAGCATGACGGGAGGCAGAGCGCGTGTAGAGGGCGACCGATTGGCGATCGAATGTGAGATGGGGGTCAGTGTGAGAGTGTGCACGGCAATGGACATCACGGCTCTTTGTGAAGCGGAATTCGGCGAGCGAGTGGAGGAAGACGACGAGTGCGTGGTGTGTTTTCCGAGTAAGGGGGATAGCCTTTGGGAGATCGCTAAGCGGTATCACGTACCGATGGCGGCACTGAGGGCGAGAAACGGACTGAAGGACAATGATGAAACCGCCGAATTTCTTGTGATCAAAGGTTAACGTCACGGCGAGCGCACCGTGAAAGTTTTGATCCAACTTTTTCAAAAGTTGGCGGTTCCAAGGCAGAGCCTTGGTCGCGCCTCGCAAGGCGCGAAATCTCCAAAACGGCGTTTCTTTTTTGCAAAGCTTTTTTCTTTGTGCCTCTAAAGGCAAAGAAAAAAGCGTCAATATCTAAAGATGTAACAAAAAATCTGTAGGCAGTTAGTTTTAAACTAATCACCTACAGATTTTTTATTCCGGAAAAAGATTCAGACGCTTTCTTTGACACCACTGGCGCAAAGAAAGCTTTGCAAAGAAACGCCGTGTGGAGCTTTCGCCCACTGCGGTGAGCGCCCAAAGGCTCTGCCTTTGGAAACCGCCAACTTTTGAAAAAGTTGGATCAAAACTTTCATGGCTGTCTGTCCTTTTAGTTATTGCG
>JAZNDA010000055.1:0-13147 GCA_045587785.1 Eubacteriales bacterium
TTTATGAAATTTGTGCTATAATAGTGTTACAATAAGGTGCTTGGAGGTAACTGAATATGGAATTTAAGGATAATCTGAAGCAACTGCGAAAGCAAAAAGGACTCACGCAAGCGCAACTGGCAGAAAAACTCTTTGTAAGCCGCAGCACCGTTGCAAAATGGGAAAACGGTCTGGGCTTGCCCAATCCCGAATCTATGGCAACGCTTGAGGAGCTTTTTGAAATTTCTGCCGAGGAATTCGTAACAAAAGAGCCTGAAAGCGTAATCGTAAATAAGAATCGAAGACTTTGGTGGATAGGCCGGATCGTTTTATGGTCAATAATTCTCATCATGCTTATTGTGATGAGTTATCTGCCGTTTGCAATACACAGTGGAGAGTACGGCTTCACCGCGGACATGGCTGCAGGAAGCTACGCTGACAGTGCGTATATTGACACGGGTGATTATCGTATCTATTATTTTACGTTTGAAGGTGAATTTGAGGATGGACGGCGTTGGTCCGATCTGCAGGGGTTCAAGCCTGTAAAAAAGCATTTCTGGGGATGTACGATTTTCGAAGACGACTACACATACAAGGTGTTTACCAAAGATAATTACGTTGTTGGAAGACTTTATACCATCAAGGGCGAAAACGGGTATTACAATCTGATCAACAAGGCAGGTATCTATACAGTCGATGAGTCCGAAACGCAAATGCTTTGGGATATCCCCGGTGAATTGATCACGGCTACGTCTGTTACGATTTCGGGTGTGGAATATGAGCTGGAGGACGGCTTCTTTTTCATTACAGACGAGCCTGTAAGGTATTTCCAAATAGGTGATCAGTGGTATGATGTGGAATAATGCGGAAGCGGTAAATTCGGCGGAAAATTGTGTTTCTACCGTTTGTAGATAGTATTTTTAAGGCAAAAAACTTGAAAAATGCCTGCTTTTGTGATATAATCGTGTCATATACCAAAGGAGGATATGAGATGGGTAATTATAGCTTTGGCAATTATATTTGTGAATTAAGGGAGAAAAAAGGATTATCTCAAAGTCAGTTGGGAGAAAAACTCGGTGTTACAAACAAAGCTGTTTCGCGATGGGAAAACGGCGGTGCTTATCCCTCTACGGAATTGATGCTTCCTCTTGCGAAAGAGCTTGGCGTTACTATTGAAGATTTATATAAGGTCATTTCCGAAGATAAGTCACCAAAAACCAAAATACGTACGATATTGGAATATATGATGCAACGTTCCAAAACCATCACAATTGTATGTTCGGTATTGGCGTTGGTTCCATACGTTTTGTTCGTTTGCTTTTCAAATCTTGACGGTAAATTGACCATAGCAATTTCAACGCCGATTATCGTTGCTGTTGTATACGTTATGTTATATTTAATGTTTGTCTTGTTCAGAAAAAATCCTTTTGCTTCTGCCAAGGCACTTGACGTTTATACGGTTATCGTTTTGGTCGTTATGGCATTCGGTTATATCTCTACGTTAAGATATTTTATTTTTAATTTTCCAAATGGCTATAATACATCTTTGAGTGTAGCTGCTGTGGCTTTTATGTCAGTAACGCATACTTTGAAAAGAAGATACAAATAAAAAGTTGTATAGTAAATACGAACATACCTGCGCTCCTCGAAATTGATTGACATATCTGGGCTATTCTGGCATAATAATTCCAAGAATGGCGGTGGATATATGAAGAAAATATATAATCCAAAATTGATATTGTATTTATTTTTGCCTTTTGTCGGAATGATTTTAGGTTGTTTGTTGTTGCAAAAAACTATGTATTTGGAAGTGTGTTCTTAGGAGTGTCCTTCGCGAATGCACTATTGCTTATTTGCTCTGTTCCAAATGGCTATTTTATTGATAAAGAAGGCATAAGAATTTTTTATGGCTTCCGAAAATGCAATTTTATTGCTTGGAGATCAGTTTACAGCATTGATTTGAGATTGACGTAAGGCTTGATTTTTTTTGTTTTGTGAGGGTTATGTTGTTTCACATAACAATATGAAAGATTACATTCGTTTGATCGATACCGTTACAAAAACAAAGAGAACCGAATCTGAAATCAAAAAATATTGGTGGAAAAACATAGAATAATAGTTGTAATTTTGTCCTGTAGACTCAAGAAAAAAGACCGTTTTCAAACGGTCTTTTTTCTATCCAATCCGAAGGATTGGCATGTAATCTCACCGTAGGTGAGAATATAATCGCTGCAGCACTTCGTTATGATTCCATACCGCAGAGAAGCTGCGGATTATATACACCAAGGCGTTTTTGGCTTCTTTTATTGGTTTATCTCTGTATCGTTAACAAATTGTTCAAACTATATATATATATTTCAGACATAAAATATGCTAAAATTAGCATATCTACATACTTATGAAAAATGGAGGAAATATTTATGAGAAAAAGCAAAAATCGTCGTGGCTTTACTATCGTAGAGCTGGTGATCGTGATAGCTGTCGTTGCCGTACTGGCGGCAGTGTTGATCCCTACTTTCAGCAACGTCGTAAAAAAGGCAAATGAGTCTGCGGCGCTTCAGGAGGTTAAGCAAGCATATACGGCAACCCTTGCCGACGATTTGGTAAAAACGGAAGACGATCGTGTGGTATATGAAGAGGAAGTCATCGTAGAACACGAAAACGGAACGCTTATCCAAATCACCCCGGACGGCGAGGCGTCGGTTTTGGAAACACCCACGGATCCTACCCACGAAATCGTGGACGGTAAGCTCGAAAAGATTGAGGCTGTCGGTGGCGGCGAGGGTACCACCAGCGGAACCGAAACTACCAATCCTGACCCCGATCCTGACCCAAATCCCGATCCTGAGCCTGATCCTGATCCTGAGCCCGATCCTGATCCTGAGCCCGATCCCGAACCCGAACCCGATCCCGGCTCCGACATTCCTGCTGATGCAAAAACGGTTACTGACCCTGCTGGTTTTTTGGAAGCGCTGGGTGATTCTAATGTAAGTTACATTGTTCTCAGTAATGACATCGAATTGTCTGACACATCCACTATTAACAGAGAGCTGACTATTGATCTGAATAATAAAGCACTTACTGTTGATGCAGGCATAGCAAACGCATTTGAGGTGGGAGAAAACGGTGCATTAACGCTTAAAAACGGAACCGTAGACGGTGAAACAAACATAAATCAAACTGTAGCTAGATATGTTTTCATTAAAACCACAGGTAGTGGTTCATCCGTTTCCTTAGAAAATGTGGAATTGTCTATCGCTGGAGCTTCAAACTTGTCGTATGGAGGACAATGTTACGTTGTAAGAATTGAAAGTGCTAATACAGCGGTCACATTCAACAATGTGAAAATTGAAACTAATCTAACAGCCGCGAATAACGTTACTTCCTCTCTGATTGGTGTAATTTTCGTCAGCAATGCAAGCAATTCTTCGTTCACAATGAATGGCGGTTCCATGCACTTATCTCAGGAGGGTAAAAGCAATGACACATCGGTGGCAAAATTTGTAAGATTTGCGGCAACAGGACCGAATACAGTAAACCTTGCGGGAGCAACGATTACCTTGGAACAAGAGGTTGGTGATATTGTATTCTTCGATGTAAATAAGAAGCAAGGTGCGGTAAGTTTAGAAAACGCTTCGTTCATTATGGATGATATTAAATATACTTATAATGGGACATTGACGTGGACTAACGAAAAATGGGGTAGTTTAACGGAAATAGATTCTTCTTTGTTCAAACTTTGCACACAGACAGAGGTGCCAAAACACTATGTTTGCAATTCAAAGGTGATAGGGGGAACCTGTACATATGAGGGCTATTTAACAGACTCGGAAGTGGCAGCGCTTGGTACATATAATGGAAAACCCAAATGCCCGAGTTGTAAAGCATGTGAAATTGTGGTGAAGTCTTAATAATATGTGGTTGCAACCAAACGACTCTCATACATCACGACCGGATATTTATCTGTCGTAACCACCCGATCAGCACAACCATAATTCCGCTGATTCGCGAAAACGGTATGTTTGTCCTGACAAAAGCGGTGACCATATGCAAAAAAATCCAAGCCGATCGGCTTGGATTTTTTTATTTGAGCCTTGTCTCAACATCATTGCGCTCCATACGCAAAAATGAACGATGTTACGTTTCACGCAAATGATGTTACGCCTATGGCGCGTGAAGGGAACACGTCGCATCACTTATCACGGCGAAACTGCTTTACTTTTCACTAAAACTCACATTCAGGATTTTTTGAAAGTAATAGGTGGAAGTGAGTAGTTAAGAAGTAGAAATATCCTGTAAAACAAGCCGATTGACGAGTGTAAAAATAACAACCGATCAACAAATGTTGGTCGGTTGTTGGTTTATTATTTCTCTACGAGTCTGCATTTCACGATCGCTTCTGTAACGTCGGTGAGCACCAGTACGCCGTCTTGGTTATAGGCATTGATCGTGACTTCAACCAGACCGTTTTTAGCGTTTCTTTTCACAAGACCCGTTATCGTGGCTTTACCTGTAAGCACGTCGTTTGCAAAAACGGGCTTTATCCATTCGATCTTGGTGGACTTTCCCGCAAGCAGTTCTTCGCCGAAGAAATCCACCTCCAGATATTTTGCCCACACCGACATAAAGGACATCACACCGGGCGCGATCAGCTTGCCGAAAGGCGTGGTCCTTGCATATTCCTCATCGGTATGAAGGGGAATGTTATCGTAATCACGGGCGAAAGCCACCATTTTTTCTTTTTCAATCACGGCAGGCGCGGTATCCACAGCCATACCGATCTTCATATCATCAAAATACATATTCCTTTATCCTCCAAAAGCTCGCGGAAAATACAAAGAGCAATAATTTTTCCTTGTATGCTTTCATATCAGTTCAGTATTGCCCCCGTAGCGCCGCCCGAAACGAGAGCAGCATAGCGTTTAAGATAACCCGACAGCTCTTTCTTCTTGGGGACGAAATTCTTCATACGCTCCGCAAGAACGTTGGCATCGACCCTCAGCTCAATGGTATTTTCGGGAATGTTGATGGAGATGATATCACCGTCCTCAACTACACCGATCATACCGCCCGAAGCGGCTTCGGGCGTCACGTGACCGATACAAGCACCTCTCGTTGCACCGCTGAAGCGTCCGTCGGTGATGAGAGCAACGCTGTTTCCAAGACCCATACCCATAATAGCGGAGGTGGGGTTCAGCATTTCACGCATACCGGGGCCGCCCTTGGGACCTTCGTAGCGTATAACGACCACGTCGCCTGCCACGATCTTTCCGCCGTTGATAGCCGCCTGCGCTTCTTCCTCGGAATCAAACACCTTGGCGGGACCTTCGTGCACAAGCATTTCGGGAAGCACCGCGGAACGCTTGACTACGCTTCCCTCGGGCGCAAGATTGCCCTTGAGCACCGCGATTCCGCCCGTTTCGCTATACGGATTTTCCACGGGACGGATGACCTCGGGGTCGAGGTTGACGCATCCTGCGATATTTTCACCGATGGTCTTGCCCGTGACGGTCATACATTCGGTGTTAAGCAATCCCTTTTTGGTCAGCTCGTTCATTACCGCGTACACGCCGCCCGCCTCGTTCAGATCCTCCATATAGGTACGGCCTGCAGGGGCAAGGTGGCAGAGATTGGGCGTTACCGCGCTGATCTCGTTGGCGATATCAAGACTCAGATCGACTCCGCATTCGTGAGCGATTGCGGGAAGATGGAGCATACTGTTGGTTGAGCAACCGAGAGCCATATCCACGGTGAGTGCGTTCATCAAGGCTTCCTTTGTCATAATATCGCGGGGACGGATATTTTTACGAAGCAGCTCCATCACCGCCATACCTGCGTGCTTGGCAAGCTCGATACGTGCGGAGTAAACTGCAGGGATCGTGCCGTTGCCGCGAAGTCCCATACCCAGAGCCTCGGTAAGACAATTCATGGAGTTTGCGGTATACATACCACTGCAAGAACCGCAGGTGGGGCAGGTCTTGCATTCGTATTCATACAGCTTTTCGTCGGTGATCTTGCCTGCGTTATACGCGCCGACCGCCTCGAACATAGAGGAAAGGCTTGTTTTTTTGCCCTCCACTCTACCCGCAAGCATCGGGCCGCCGCTGACGAACACGGTTGGAATATTCACTCTAGCCGCCGCCATCAATAGCCCCGGCACATTTTTATCGCAGTTTGGAATCATTACAAGTCCGTCAAAGCCGTGAGCAAGTGCCATCGCCTCAGTGGAGTCGGCAATAAGGTCACGGGTGACGAGGGAATATTTCATCCCCGTATGCCCCATAGCGATACCGTCGCAAACCGCAATCGCGGGAAATACGATGGGCGTACCGCCTTCCATAGCCACACCCAGCTTGACGGCATCCACGATCTTATCAAGATTCATATGTCCCGGCACGATCTCGTTATAGGAGCTGACGATACCGATAAGAGGTCTTTTTTGTTCTTCCTCGGTAAGACCGAGAGCGTGAAACAAACTGCGGTGAGGGGCGTTATGCACACCCGTTACTACGTTTTCTTTTGACATACATTTTCTCCTTTTCTACCCTCCTTGTAGGGGCGCACTATGTGCGCCCCTACGGTAATAGGCAGTTTAATTGTTGATGAGCTTATCCTCATCGCTCCAGCTGTAAAGCTTGCGGATATCCGCGCCGACGACCTCGGAGGGGTGCTCGTTTGCCTTTTTTCTCATAGCGTTGAAGTTAACCTGACCGCCTTCCTGCGACATTTCGTGAAGGAATTCCTTTGCAAATGAGCCGTCCTGAATGTCGGAAAGTATCTTCTTCATAGTCTTCTTGGTGTCCTCGGTGATGATCTTGGGTCCCGTTACGTAGTCACCGTACTCTGCGGTATTGGAGATAGAATAACGCATACCTGCAAAACCGCTTTGATAAATGAGGTCAACGATCAGCTTCATTTCGTGGATGCACTCAAAATATGCGTTTCTGGGATCGTAGCCTGCCTCAACGAGGGTTTCATAGCCTGCCTGCACCAGCGCGCAAACGCCGCCGCAAAGAACTGCCTGCTCACCGAAAAGGTCGGTTTCGGTTTCGGTGCGGAAGGTGGTTTCAAGCACGCCTGCGCGCGCACCGCCGATACCGAGAGCGTATGCAAGACCGAGATCCCAAGCATCACCCGTTGCATCCTGCTCAACCGCGATCAGACAAGGAACACCCTTGCCCGCCTGATACTCGGAGCGAACGGTATGACCGGGGCCTTTGGGCGCGATCATAATGACATTTACGTTCTTGGGAGGCTTGATGCAACCGAAATGGATATTGAAGCCGTGGGCAAATGCAAGTGTCTTGCCGTCGGTGAGGTTGGGTTCGATGGATTCTTTATAAAGAGCTGCCTGCTTTTCGTCGTTGATGAGGATCATAATGATGTCGGCTACCTTGGTTGCTTCGGCGCTTGTCATAACCTTAAGACCTTGCGCCTCAGCCTTAGCCCAGCTCTTTGAGCCCTCGTAAAGACCGACGACTACGTTTACGCCGCTGTCTTTAAGATTGAGGGCGTGAGCGTGTCCCTGTGAGCCGTAACCTATAATAGCAACGGTCTTGCCGTTCAGTTTCTGAAGATCGCAATCCTGCTGATAGAAAATTCTGTTTGCCATTTTTATTACCTCTTTCATATTATAAATTTAAATTCTGGCGAAGCGTTGCGCTTCCTTTTTGGATAGATGCCGTACCCGTACGGCAAATTTCAAGAATCGTGTGATCCCTCATAAGGGATATAAAATCGTCCATTTTCGTGCTGTTGCCGATGACACGGAGAACGATGGAATCCTTGGTGTAATCAATGGTTTCTGCCTTGAACGCCTCTGCCGCCGCGTGAATTTCACCACGGGTCGCGGGATCGTTTTTAAGCTTGACGAGCATCAGCTCACAGCTCAGAGAATTGGTTGAAGTCAGCTCCTTGATGGAGCAAACGTCGGGCAATTTATAGAGCTGATTGATAAGTTGAACCTTACCGTTTTCTTCACCGTCAAAGCTTAAAGTGATACGGGAATATTCTCCCGATTCGGTTTCGCTTGCCGTGATGGAGCAAATATTGAACTGACGGCGTCTGAACATACTTGTAAGGCGGTTGAGCACGCCGAATTGGTTTCTGACAAGTACCGCTAAAGTATATCGGTTCATAGATCCACCTCCAATTTCGTGATGATATCGTCCATACTGCCGCCCGGCGGGAGCATGGGAAGAACAAAATCGTCCTTGTCTATCTTGCAATCGATGATGTATGGTCCTTTGTATGCAAAGGCACGACCGAGCGCCGCATCCAGCTCATCGGGAGTTGTTACCGCTTCACCGTCTGCGCCAAACGCTTTGGCAAAGGCGGCAAAATCGGTCTTTCGCTCAAGGACGGAGTTTGAATAGTGCTTATCGTAAAACAAAGTCTGCCATTGGCGAACCATTCCGAGAACGCCGTTGTTCATAATAACGACCACCACGGGAACACCGTAGCGTACTGCAGTAGCAAGCTCGTTGAGATTCATACCGAAGCTGCCGTCACCCGTAATGAGAACGCTTCGCTCACCCGTACCGTACGCCGCGCCGATCGCCGCGCCGAAGCCGTAACCCATCGTGCCAAGACCGCCGCTTGATGCAAAGCGTCTTGCGGTTTTGAAATTAAGGCTTTGCGCCGACCACATCTGATGCTGACCCACGTCGGTACATACCGCTGTGTTCTCTCCAAGATACTTATTTACCGTAAGAATTGCCCGTCTAGGAGTTAATCCTTCTCGATTGTCAAGATAGGTTTCTTCTTCCTTGCCAAAAGCGTCAACCTTAGCCATCCAATCGGGCTTTGTGTCCTCGTTCAAAAGAGGCAGAAGCTTTTGCAGGGTGAGCTTCACGTCACCGCGCAGACCGCAAACAGAGTTGACTGTTTTGTTAAGCTCCGAGCCGTCCACGTCAACGTGAACGATCTTGGCACCCGTGGCAAATTTTGTGCGGTTGCCCGTGACTCTGTCATTGAAACGAACACCGAGAGAGAGGATCACGTCCGCGTTGTGCATCGACATTGACGAGGCATAGTGACCGTGCATTCCCTGCATACCTAAAAATCTCGGATGGTCGGTGGGTATCGCGGAAAGTCCCATCAAGGAACAGCCGATAGGCGCGTCGATCTTGTCTGCAAGCGCCATGACCTCATCCTGCGCTCCCGACGTGATAACGCCGCCGCCAAAGTAGATAAAGGGGCGTTTTGCCGAGTTGATGATATTCGCCGCTTCTTCGATACGCACGTCCTTGGCGGCGAAAGGCTCGTCACACTCCACGGGAGCCTTGGCCTCATACTCACATTTGGCGATCTGCACGTCCTTTGGAACGTCGATCAGCACTGGGCCGGGTCTGCCCGATTTGGCAAGTCGGAACGCTTCACGAATGGTGTCGGCTAAATCCTCCACGTTGCTTACAAAGTAATTGTGCTTGGTGATGGGAAGCGTCACGCCCGTGATGTCGATCTCCTGAAAGCTGTCCGTACCGATCTGCGTAGTGGGCACGTTGCCGCAGATTGCGACCATCGGGATGGAGTCAAGATAGGCGGTAGCAATTCCCGTAACAAGATTTGTGGCACCCGGACCCGACGTAGAGATCACCACGCCCACCTTGCCCGTTGTACGTGCATAGCCGTCCGCCGCGTGCGCCGCGCCCTGCTCGTGGGCGCAAAGCACGTGATTTATTTCATTTTGGTATTTATAAAGGCTGTCGTATACGTTTAATATCTGACCGCCCGGATATCCGAAAACGGTCACCGCGCCTTGTTCAATTAAGGTTTTTACAAGAATATCTGATCCGCAAAGTTGCATCATATCACTCCTTTTCAGCTACGACTTCTACCTCAACAAGCGCGCCCTTGGGAAGATCTTTAACCGCCACGCAGCTTCTTGCGGGCTTTTCGGTAAAATACTGTGCGTAAACCTCGTTGAAGGCTGCGAAATCCGACATATTGGCAAGAAAGCATACGGTTTTAACGGCACTCTCAAGTGAGCCGCCTGCGGCATCGAGAACCGCTGCCAAATTCTTACAAACTCTATGTGTCTGCTCGGTAATGTTGTTACCCTCCAAAACTCCCGTTTCGGGGTTCAGCGGTATTTGCCCGGAGGTAAAAATGAGGTTGCCCACCACTACTGCCTGGGAGTAGGGGCCTATTGCCGCCGGTGCTTTGTTTGTTTGGATCTTGTTACTCATAATATTAACTCCTTTCAAAATCACACTAATTTGAAGCCTTCATCGCGAAGCGTCTTTGTGATGAGGTTAACGTGTTCAAAATCTCTTGTTTCCATTTCAATACGCAAGAAACAGCCGTTTACGCTTTCGGTGTTGCCCTTTTCGTAGTGCACACCCGTTACGTTTCCGCCGTGGTCGGCGATGATGCGGGAAATCTCCTTGAGCTGTCCCGGCTTGTCGATAAGCTCAATAAGAAGGCTTGACGAGCGTCCCGATTTGAGAAGTCCTCGGTCGATCACGCGGGATAGGCTGGTAACGTCGATATTACCGCCCGATACCACGGCAACAACGCGCTTATTCTTCAAATTGAATTTGTTGAACATAACCGCCGCAACCGCAACTGCGCCCGCGCCCTCGGCAATCATCTTTTGCTTTTCGATCAGCGCAAGAATTGCGGAGGATACCTCGTCGTCGGTAACGAGGGCGATCTCGTCAACGTACTCCTTGACAAGAGCGTACGTATTTTCCCCCGGCTTCTTGACCGCGATACCGTCAGCGATGGTGGAAACGGAAGAAAGACACTTTATTTCCTTGTCCTTCACCGAGTTATACATACTCGGCGCGCCCGCAACCTGTACGCCGTAGACCTTGACGGAGGGTTTGATCTGCTTTGCGGTATAGGCAATACCCGAAATCAGTCCGCCGCCACCGATAGGAACGACGATAGCGTCAACGTTATCAAGATCGTTGAGAATTTCAAGGGCGATCGTGCCTTGACCCGCTATGACGTTTTCATCGTCAAAGGGATGAACGAAGGTATAGCCCTTGCTGTCACGAAGCTCCAGTGCTTTTTGATAGGCATCATCGTAACAACCCTCCACGAGGCAAACCTCTGCGCCGTAGCCCTTGGTGGCTTCAACCTTGGAGATTGGAGCGCTGTCGGGCAGGCAGATGAGTGATTTTATGCCGTTCTTGGTTGCCGCGAGGGCAACTCCCTGCGCGTGATTACCTGCGGAACAAGCAATAACTCCTTTTTTCTTTTCCTCGTCGGTCAGCATGGCGATCTTATACGCCGAGCCTCTGACCTTAAACGAGCCCGTGATCTGCAGGTTTTCGGGCTTTAAATACAGCTCACAATCGGGAGCGATTCCGTAAGCTCTGACGAGCTTTGTTTCGCGAACGATGTTTTTCAGAACCGTTTGCGCATTCCATACTTTGTCGAGGGATAACATAACAACCTCCGCCTTTCATAAAGATACAGTTTGATAATATGCGGCTTCGGACAAAAAACAACACCCGTCTCAAAGCCTTAAATCTGCTTTGAGACGGGTGCTTATATAATATAACACTCGCGGTACCACTCAAATAGCGGATATAAATACTCCGCCACCTCTTCGAAGTCAGACAACTTCTATGCACTAACGTAGCCTGCACGGGAAACGCCTACTGGGTGCTAACGCCTTTGGGGCTTCCGGCTCAGAATGGATAGCAGATCTGCTGTCATTTATCGGGATCGCACCATCCCCGACTCTCTGTGAAAATCGCTCGCAGCTTCCGTCTTCATCAACGCCTTTGTTCGATGGCCTATTATACAACACTTATCAGTATTAGTCAAGCGGATAATTTCGATAATGTCCATCTGTTTTTTCGATACACGAAAGTGCTTTGCGATGAAAAAAATTCAATAAAACTCCAAGTCATTATGAAGTGAACCCAAAAGTTTAGACAAAAATTAAATATTAAATTGATTGCGAATGAGCTCGGTATTGAACTGGGCTCATTCCTTTTAGTTTGAGAGAGATTCTCTCGTTGTTGTAGTAATGTATGTATTCCTCCAACTTTTCAATGAATCCCCGAGGGGATTCAAATTTTTCTCCATAGTACATTTCAACTTTCAACCTGCCGAAAAAGTTTTCCATTATGCCATTGTCCATACAGTTTCCTTTTCGGGACATACTTTGCGTAATGTTATGCTCGGCAAGAAGACGTTGGTATTCGGAATGTTGGTATTGCCAACCTTGATCAGAATGGAAGATAGGTTGGGCATCAGTTGGTAGTTTGGCAAATAAGTCATCCAACATTTCTCGTATTTGCCACAAATTCGGGCACATTGAAATGGAGTAAGATATAATTTCGCGGTTGAACATATCGAGTACAGGGGAAAGATACACTTTTTCATCACCGACCTTAAATTCGGTAACATCTGTTGTTAATTTTTCAAAGGGCTTGTCTGCGTGAAAATTTCTTTTCAACAGATTGTCAGCCACCTTGCCAACCTCACCTTTGTAGGAGTGGTACTTTCCGTTTTTGCTCTGTTTTCCACGCAAACAAAGGGATCTCATCAGTTTTAACACGGTTTTATGGTTAATTGAAGTCCCTTTTGCCTTTAGTTCGGAACAGATACGTCTGTAACCGTATCTTCCTTTGTGTGCATTATAGATTTTCAATATATCTTGTTTTTCGCTTTCGTATTTGTCTTTATCTTTCTGTTTCAAATAGTAATAGTATGTGCTTCTTGCCATTCCGGAGAGCTCTAACAAATCTTTAAGCGGATACTTTTGCCTTAGTTCAGAGATTATTTTGGCTTTTTGCCGTTCTTTTGCTCTTCCGCAAGAACTAAGGCACTCAGTTTTTTTAAGTACTCTATTTCCATTCTGAGTCTTTGGTTCTCAGCGATAAGATCTTCTTCTACTTTTTTATCAAGTTTTGGTGGACGACCACGTCTGCTGCTCGTGTTAGATTTGCCTCTGTGTTCTTTCATTAAACCTTCGGTTCCTTCTTCTAAGAATATGCGTTCCCACCGTTTTACTATGTTTTTATAGTTTTCTTCTTGTCCTTGACTTATATCCCAATACTTTCGCACTGTTTCTCGATACCCAAGGTGGTGTTCTCGCATATCCATTATAACACATATTTTGAATTCTGACGAGTACTTTCTTTGCTTTTTTGACATAAAAATATGCACCTCCAAAAGTGTCTAACTTTTGGGGTGCATATCA
>JAZNDA010000056.1:0-2439 GCA_045587785.1 Eubacteriales bacterium
ATCTCCTTGCGCTCGCCGTTTTCATCTTCAAGCCACGCCTTGGTGTACATAATGTTGCCGACGATCTCGCCGTCAAGCTCCAGCACGAATGCAAGCTCCGGGATAAAGTCGGGGTGATTGCGCATCTGATGCACAAAATAGTGCTCATCTGCACCCGGCTTATACACGTTCCAAAACGCTTCGCGGGTCAACTCTTCTACTGCTCTGTAATCTTTTTCTGTCTCTAAACGTATCGTCAAGTTTTCCATTTTTTAATCCTCCAATATTATTGTGACGAAGCAATCCTATGAGAGGCTTTGCGGAATCATAGCAAACCTCTCGGTTATGCTACAATCTCCAAGGTGTTGTTCTTCTTCAAACAGCATACTCCAAAAAAATTATTCAGCTTTCGCTGTATCCTTATTGTAACATAAAACCAATGGTCTGACAAGCAAAGAGGTGGAAAAATTTCTGCATATATGTTATAATGCTTTTAAACTAAACGTGCATTGGAGGATCAACAATGAAAAAGACATTGATTGTAGTCGATATGCAAAACGATTTTATTGATATGGCATTGGGCACCAAGGAGGCGGTGGCTATCGTCCCCAAGGTTAAGGCGAAGATAGAGGAATATGTCCAAAACGGCGACGAGATCATTTTTACAAGAGATACCCATTTTGAGAATTATCTCGATACCACAGAGGGCAAACATCTTCCCGTCCCTCATTGCATTAAGGGCACGAAGGGCTGGGAATTTGCCGACGGTCTTTACGTCGAGGGCGCGAAGATTATTGATAAGCCTAACTTCGGTTGGCCCCATTGGGATAAGGAAACGCTTGAAAGCGTGGAGCTGATCGGTCTTTGCACCGATATCTGCGTGGTTTCCAATGCGCTCATCATCAAAGCAACCTTCCCCGATGCGCAGGTGAAAGTGGATTCCGTTTGCTGTGCCGGTGTCACCCCCGAGAGCCACGAAGCCGCTTTGAAAACTATGCAAATGTGTCAGGTGGAAGTGGTATAAGGTGAAAAATGGAGAAATAAGATGCAAAAAGTTATGGTTATAGGTTGTCCCGGTGCCGGTAAAAGCACTTTTTCAAGAGCACTGCGCAACAAGATAGGTTTGCCTCTTTTCCATTTGGATATGTTGTTTTGGAATGCCGATAAAACCAACATTTCACGCGAGGAATTTGACCAAAAGCTTTCCGACATTCTAAAACAAGATAAATGGATCATCGACGGCAACTACGGCAGAACGCTTGAAATGCGCCTAAAGGAATGTGATACCGTTTTCTTGCTTGATTTTCCTGTTTCGGTTTGCCTTTCGGGCGTAGAATCACGTATTGGAAAACCGAGAGAGGATATGCCCTGGATAGAGCAGGAATTTGATGCGGAATTTAAAGAGTGGATCATCGATTTTCCTAAAAAAGAGCTGCCGCATGTATATGAGTTACTGGAAAAATATAACGATAAAAACATTATTATTTTCAAATCTCATAATGAAATAGATGGTTATTTGGAGTCGATACTATGAGAAAACTAAAAGGATTGATCATTATGCTTTCAATTTTAGCTTCTTTATTTGGTATGACCGCTTGTTCCGATGGCGGTGCCAATTCATATGAACAAATCACACCCCAAGAGGCGAAGACGATCATGGACACCGAAAAGGATTACATCATCATAGATGCTCGCACCGACGAAGAATTTGCCGAAGGGCATATTGAGGGCGCTATTATGATCCCCGAATACGAGATCGCTGACCGCGCCGAAAAGGAACTGCCCGATAAGGATGCGCTGATTCTCGTCTATTGCCGTAGCGGCAGACGGAGTAAAATTGCCTCCGAGGAACTGGTCAAGCTCGGCTACACCAACGTTAAAGAATTCGGCGGCATCATCGACTGGCCGTATGAGATAGTGAAATAAAACGCTTGACTCTCACGTTGCGTCATAGTGTATACTCCTTTTCGTGAGGTGATAAAAGTGAAAATGCAAATCAACGAGTTCGCAAAACTCGCAGGTGTCAGCGTCCGTACACTACACTATTACGATGAAATAGGTTTGTTAAAGCCCGCCTTTGTTGACGAGCAAAATGGCTATCGGTTTTATGATGAAATCTCTCTTGAACGTATGCAAGAGATCCTGTTTTATCGTGAACTTGATTTCGAACTAAAAACCATTGCAGAAATCTTATCATCTCCCGATTATGATAAAAGAGAAGCGCTGATGCAGCAGAAAAAGCTTCTGATTATGAAAAAAGAGCGGCTCGAGAGGCTTATTGCTTCCATCGACAGCGCTGAGAAAGGACAGGTTATTATGAAAGCATTTGACAACAGTGAAATTGAAAAGTATAAGAATGAGGCAAAAGAAAGATGGGGCACCACGGATGCCTATAAGGAGCATAAGGAAAAGACCAAAGGTTACACAAAGGGTGATTTCGATGCTCTCGGTGAGGGTATG
>JAZNDA010000057.1:0-6397 GCA_045587785.1 Eubacteriales bacterium
ACATGGCTACGATCCGACTTCCCAAAACGGCGTTTCTTTTTGCAAAGAAACGCCGTGAAGTTATTATTTAAAAATCAACCAAACAAAAACCGTGCGTCAAGGGCACGCTTGATCTCCAAAAGAAACGGCTTGGTGCCGAGAATGATAAGGGGCGCGTCATGCGGCAAGGACAAGGCTTTTACAGCCTTTTTGACCGCCTTTGCATCGATAGTCCGTATGCTTTTTATGCGACTGCCGAAAGTGTCTTGGCACGTTTTCTCAAGTCCCGTTTCCGAGAGCAGATCAAATCCCTCTCCGAACATATGCGGAAGAGCCGCGATGGTTTTTTCAAGCGCATCGAGACGATGAGGGGTGTCGGCGGCGTCAAGCAGCCAAGCGGGGGACAGTGAGTATAGTCGGAAGCTCTCAAAGCAATCCGTCTGTGCGAGTGCCATGTCGAGAGCCTTTCTGGTCACGTTCTTTTTTTGCCGTACCAGCGCGCGGTACGCCTCAATGACACAGGCGGCGTTGCTTACGTGGTAAAGCGCGGGGGTGGGAAGCGTATAGGTGTCGCCATAGAGGGTAAAGGACAGCGTGTGTCCCGTCACCGATATGTCCCGAAGGTCATGTTCCATGGGGATGTTGAATCTGGCGGCGGCATGGCTTCGTAAAAGATTATAGACAGGGAGCGTTTGCGGCGGTGATACCATCTCACACTCGGCGTCAATTAGCTGTGGCACGCGTGCGGCAGTCGATCTGTCCGAGGAAGTGACCATGCAAAGGGAAGGTAGGGGGAGTGCCGATGCGGCAGAAAGCGCATTTTCCTCATTCAGCACCACGATGGCAGTGCGACAGCCCTCATGCCAGAACCAATATAGGGCGGCGGCGAGCAGGATCTCCTCATATGAGGGGTCTTGTATTCCGCAGTCTCTTGTCGCTTTCCATGCCGCGGTGATCGCATGAGCAAACGCCGCGTGGCTTACAGCTTGTCCGCCGATGAGCATAGACATGCGCGGCTCGGCTTGCTTTTTTAAAAAGACACAGCCGTTTTTGATACCGCTGTTGGTAAGCAATGCCGACAAAAGGGAAGCGGCGGTGGCTTTGCCCGCCTCGCCGAAAATTTTTATAATATCAAGCGGCTTTTGCCCCTCGTTAAGAGCCAAAAGCAGACGGCGCGTGCGCTCGGCAGTCCCGTTTTCGGGGCGGTCGGGGAGTGACAGCAGATATTTGGATGCGTGGGTATCGTTCATGGCGTCATGGTCTGTTCGCCCAGTAAAAAGGCACGTGCCGCAAGATATTCACGGTGCGCCAGTGCCATGGCGGCGGGGTTTGGCATCTTTCTGACCGCGCGGAGCAAAATGTTTTTTGGTGTCTCCTCGGGGTCGATCAGCTCGGCGGCGCACACCGCATAGCCGTGAGCCTCCAGCAGCTTTAAACGCAGTGCGTCGGTGGCGGCGTCACAAAGCTTTTGGCGGAGCATGGAATGCTCGGTCACAAAGGACAGCGGCGCACACTTTATTTTATGGTTCAGCTCATGGTGACAGCAAGGGGTGGACAAGATCACCTTTGTCTTCCACTCGATCGCCTTGTCTATGACGATGTCGGTGGCGGTGTCGCAGGCGTGGAGCGAGATGACAAGCTCGGGAAGATTTTCGGGCGTGAACGCCGTAATGTCGGTGCATACAAAGTGAAGCCCGTCAAAGCCCAGCATGGAGGCGACGTCGGCACAATATTCAATGACGTCGGGCTTGAGATCCACGCCGACCATCTCGGTCTTTCTGCCAAGGATGACCGAAAAATAGTGATAAGCGGCAAACGAAAGATAGCTCTTGCCGCAGCATAGGTCAGCGATATGCAAAGTGCCCTCTGTGGGGAGCTCGGGGAGAACGTCCCGTATCTGCTCGAGAAAGCGGTTGATCTGACGGAATTTGGCGCGCTTGCGGTCAAGCACTCTGCCATTTTGGTCGCTGACGCCGAGCAGCTTTAAAAAGGGCTCATCGCCACCGAGAATATGCGATTTTTGGTTGTTGTTTCCGCGCACGGTGAGCGTCAAGTCCGAGGTGTCGCCCTCAAGTTTTTGGCGTAGTTTCTTGTCGCCCAGAAGCGTGACCTTGCCCGACTGTGAGCGCCTCAGCTCGCACTCGCCAACGGTGGTGAGCAGATTGATCTGCCCGTATGCCGACAAAAGGGCGATGAGGGCATCACGCTCGCTTGTGTTATAATTTTTATGGATCGCCTTGTGATCGGTGAGAAAGCTTTCGGCTTGAAGCATAAGATTTCCGCCGATCATACGGGGGGTGAGAACGGTCTTGACCACAGCTTTATTGTGCGGCTTGGAAAACACCGCTTTTTTCAAGAGACTTTTTTCTGTGGCATCAAGCAAAAGCGCAAGCAGTGCAAGCTCGGGTGAGTTATCCATGTCGGTTTCCTTCATTTTTATTTTTTGTCTCCGTTCTCCACGGGGGTCTTGTTCTTTTTGCCAAAGGAGATCTTGGACTCCTTGCCCGCAAGAAGGCGTTTTATGTTGGTGCGGTGCATAAAGATGACCAAAAATGCGGCAATGACGGAAGCAAGCGTAAACCAGCCCATGGGGTAGTTGGTATCCAGACGATTAAGCAAAATGGGGAACATCAGTGCGCCGATGATCGAACCGAGCGACACAAAGCGCGTGCCTGCCACGATGATCACAAAGATGACAAAAAGAACGGCAAAGATCAATGGACGGGTAACCAGCATCACCATGGCATAGGTGGCAACACCCTTGCCGCCCTTGAAGCGGTAGAAGCAGGGGAAGATGTGTCCGAGAATGACAAACAGTGCGGCGATGGCAATGCCGTCCACGGGGGTGTTGGTGACGTAAGCGCCGTCTATGGTGGTGCCTGCCATGGGGTTGAGCAACAGCGCGCCCACAAGCACAGAGAGTGCACCTTTGAGCATGTCGCCTACCAGTGTGAGCGCTGCCATGCCCTTGCCGTACGTGCGAAGCATATTGGTAGAACCTGCGTTTCCACTGCCGTGATTACGGATGTCATCATGGTAAAACAGTCCTGAAAAGAGAATGCCGAAATTTAAGCTTCCGAGCAGATACGGGATCACGATGGCAAGAAGAACGCAAATGATCAAGGAAAGCTCCGCGGAAAGCGACAGCTTATTTATCAATGCGTGATACAGATCGTTTTTAAAATACAGTGGGCAAAAGCTGAAAGGTGACATTGTAAGCTCCTTTTTATTGTTTTTTGGTCGGTTTGCGTGCAAAAAGCGCGTCAAGACGGCTCTTGTTTTGCTTTTTTACAAGGGCGGTCTGTTCTTCTAAAAAGCGAACGCCGCATGGAAGTCCGTCCACAAGCTCGGCTTCAAACAGCGAGCCGCTTTGGAGTGGGACGAGAGAGACGGGAAATTCGTATTTTTTCTGATCCTCGTCATAGCAAACGGCAATGCCGTCTTCTATTCGGTCAAGCGAAAAAATCATTTTCAAGCATATCCCCCCCATTTTCCTTTTTATTGTAATAAGTATATCATATTATATCGGATTTTTCAAGGCGTTTTGCGCGATTCGCAAATAAATTTGACAAACGGGGGAAAATATGGTACAATATGAAACGATCTTTGATGACATGAAAAAGATTTTGGAGGGTAGCTTTTCTATGGAAAAGGTTTATAATCATATTTGCGATCTGTTGGATTATGCTCTTGAGCGCGGTATTTTGGAAAAAGAAGATCTTGTCTATGCGCGCAACGGGCTTCTTGGGTGTCTTGCACTGTCGGATTTTGCGCCGACGGAGCACAAGCGCGAGGAGAACCTTGAGGTCATACTTGCCTCGCTTTTGGACTATGCCGCACAGAAGGGTCTTTTGGAAGAAAACAGCGTGG
The DNA here is from genome assembly GCA_045587785.1 of Eubacteriales bacterium. Classification (GTDB taxonomy): domain Bacteria; phylum Bacillota; class Clostridia; order Oscillospirales; family CAG-272; genus RGIG8775. Next base: position 3,850 of record JAZNDA010000057.1, read on the forward strand.
TGTTCCGCGATCTGTTTGACACCTCGCTGATGGCGGTGCTCATGCCGCGCCCCTCGGAGGTCATTCGCCGTTTCGGTGCGCTGTATGCCGTCTCGCCCACAGAGGCGACAGACTGGTTTTATAAGCTGATGTGCGACAGTGACTATATCCGCCGCTACCGCGTGAGCAAGGACGTACGCTGGAGCATCCCCTCGGAGTACGGCGAGATCGATATCTCCATCAATCTCTCCAAGCCCGAGAAGGACCCCAAAGCCATTGCCGCCGCAAAGCTGTTGCCGCAGAGCGGATATCCGCAGTGTGCGCTCTGCCACGAAAATGAGGGCTATGCAGGTAACGCCAGACAGGCGGCGAGAGGAACGCTCAGACAAATTCCTATCACCATGGCAGGAAAGCCTTGGTATTTGCAGTATTCGCCGTACGTGTACTACAACGAGCATTGCATTGCGCTGTCGGCAGAGCATACACCCATGAAGGTGGATAGGTCCACCTTTGTCAAGATCCTTGATTTTGTGGAGACCTTCCCCCATTATTTCCTTGGCTCCAATGCCGACCTGCCCATTGTGGGAGGTTCCATCCTCTCGCACGATCACATGCAGGGCGGACATTACACCTTTGCCATGGAGCGCGCGCCCATTGAGACACCTCTCAGCTTTGTCGGCTTTGAGGGCGTGGAGGCAGGCATCGTCAAGTGGCCGATGTCGGTCATCCGTTTGCGCCATGAGGACAAGCAAACACTTGTGGAGCTTGCCGACAAAATTCTCACGGCGTGGCGCGGCTACAGCGATGAGGATGCGTTTATCTTTGCCCAGACGGATGGGGAGCCGCACAATACCGTTACGCCGATCGCCAGAGTGAAAGAGGGACGATTTGAGCTGGACTTGGTTCTGAGAAATAATATCACCACCGACGAGCATCCGCTGGGCGTATATCATCCCCATGCCGAGCTTCATAATATCAAGAAGGAAAATATCGGTCTGATCGAGGTGATGGGACTTGCGGTTTTGCCTGCGCGCCTGAAGAATGAGATGGAATTGCTTGCCGATGCCATTTTGACGCATAAGGATATCAGAGCCATTCCCGAGATCGAGAAGCATGCGGCGTGGTTTGAGGCGTTCCGCGAGGAATATGCGTTCACGGCAAAGACCGTGGATAGCATTCTCAAGCGTCAGATCGGTAAGACCTTTGTGAAGGTGCTGGAGGACGCAGGCGTGTATAAGAGAGACGAGAAGGGACGGGAAGCATTTTTGCGTTTCGTCGCCAAGGTAAACGAATAAATATTTGACCCGAACTGTACGGCGCGTTTGCCGCAAGGTTTGGGCCAAGCCTTTTTAAAGGCTTGCGGTCTCCAAAGGCAGAGCCTTTGGTCGGGCTCGCAAGCGCGAAATCCTTCGCGGCGCGATCGCAGTGATGTGATGTGTTCCGCATGCGGAACACATCATTGAAAAAAGCACTGCTTTCGCAGTGCTTTTTTCTGGCCTGCCCGAGCGGATTCGAACCGCTGGCCTTCAGAGTCGGAGTCTGACGCGCTATCCAGCTGTGCCACGGGCAGATGTTACTCTGCTATTATAGCACAAAATTTGGGGAATGTAAAGCGCCTTTTGTCAAAATTTCTTTTTTACGTCAAAGAAACCTCTGCGGTGTGCGGGCGGTGGTCGGACACCACCACGGCCGGCAGGTCGGCGGCGGTGACGGTGAGGTCGGGCGAGGTGAAGACATAATCGATCTTGCGCGTGGGCGCGTCGGACGGGTAGCTGAAGCGCTCGCCGTCAAAAAGCGAAGCGGTGTCAACCATTCTCTCGCGGATGGGCGCAAGGATGGGGCTTTCGGGGGTGAGGTTGAAGTCGCCCATCAGGATACATTTTTCGTTCGACAAATGCGGGAGCAGGGTCTGTACCGCGTTTTCCGCCTCGTCGGGGTTGAGCCCGAAGTGCGTGACCAGCACCGTAAGGCCGCCCTCAAGCGTGGCCTTCAGCACGCATCGCGATTCGTAATAGCCCTTGTAGGCACGCGGCGACGGGTCGGGAATCGGGAGTATTTCGGCGGCAAGGAGAGGGCGCTTGGACAGGATCGCGTTGCCGTAGGGGCCGCCTTTTGTGTCAATGGCCTTGGCAAAGAAAGCGTAGGGAAATCCCGCAAGGCGGGCCAGCGTTTCGGCCTGTGCGGTGTAGTCGGGGTCGCTTCCCGCGCCGCGCACCTCGTTAAGCCCCACCACGTCGGCATCCAAGGCGACGATGGCCTCGGCCAAGGCTTCAAAATTTATCTTTTTTTCAATATAGTGAAAGGCGTGCTGTATATTAAAAGAAACAATTTTCATAGAAAACTCCTTTTTCTTTTTTTCGAGGACTTAAAAACGAGCAAACCCGTTGTGTTTGCTCGTTTTCGGAAGATCATAACCAAAGTGCGGCCAGCGAGAAGAAGATGAGAAGTGAGACCGCGTCAACGATGGTGGTGATAAACGGGCTTGCCATTACGGCGGGGTCAAAGCCAAGCCGCTTCGCCAGAAGCGGAAGCGAAGCGCCGATGAGGTTGGCCACGGGAAGGATGATCA
>JAZNDA010000058.1:0-12959 GCA_045587785.1 Eubacteriales bacterium
ACTTCTTGCTTGTGAAAGGAATCTCTGAACATAAAATAACTTGCCGTTGCGCCGTAATACGCATTTTGCTGATAATCGCCATCCGGGTAGAGACAGTCCAGAAGATCGATTTCAAATTGATTCAGCTCTTTTCTTTCTTCCCACGAATATATCATCTTTCCGTTTTCATCACAATGGCCTTTCAAGCAATCGATCATTGATAACAGCTCATGAACCAAAAAATACATATATCCCTGACGTTCCTCAAAGCCCTCATCACCCTTCCAGCGATATACCATAAAGTTTTCATAAGAGAAATAGGTGTGCGGCATTTCCTTGGCCAGCTTCAGCATTTCCTCTTGTTTGCCCGCGTATCCGTAGGCGGTTCCCAGCGTGTCGATCGCCTCGTATCGCGTGGTACTGTCGGTACATTCCGCAAGGATTCGATTACAAAGGTCAAACACCTCATCATATTCCTTAATACCTTTTCGGGAATATTCGCAAACAATTGCATCCGCAAGGGTATGCATGATTTTATAATCACGTGGGAATTTTTTATTCGCTTCACGAAGAATGGAGGTGTATTCCTCCCACTTTCCTCGGTGGCACAGGTTTCGTGCTGTATCCAAATATTTTTTGATTTCCTCGTTATTATTTTCAATATCAATTCCGAGCAGAACATCTGATGAAACGTCAAAGATATGACAGAGTGCCGGGAGTTGCGAGATGTCAGGATCGGTTCGGTCACACTCCCATTGAGAAATAGCTCGTGATGTGATTCCAAGATACTCAGCAAGCTGTTCTTGCGTGATATCTTTCTCTCGACGTAAACGTTTAATTGTGGAACCAATAGACATAGTTTTGTCCTCCAAAGATTATTCAAAAGCGCTTTTGTGATTTTATTATATCAGATTTCAGGAATTATTCCACGAAGTGTTTGTTGAGGCAAAGTATAGTTTTGCTTTGATTTTCAAAGATATTATATCATAAATAATCAAATATATCAAGCTACATTTTCCGCTTTCCCGACGCTTGCGTCTGGGGCAAGCATAGCGCGTGGACGTCCACCGCCAAATGGCGGCGCCCACCTCGCACCGTCCCTGCGCTCACGCTGGGACAATATCGGGCAGAAGCCCGAACCCACTTGCCTTTTCTTTGCCCCAAAAAGAGCGAGGTCGCGTGACCTCGCTCTGAAACTCAACAATTCGAATAATTATAGTAAAAAACAAATCCGAACCAATTTCGATTGACGAAATAGTTCGGATTTGTTACGATTGGTGACCCGTACGGGAATCGAACCCATGTTACAGCCGTGAAAGGGCCGTGTCTTAACCGCTTGACCAACGGGCCTTTTACAAAATGCGGATATAAAATCCGCATTTTGCTTCTTGGTAGCGGGAATTGGACTTGAACCCATGACCTATCGGGTATGAACCGATTGCTCTAGCCAACTGAGCTATCCCGCCATTTTTGAACGCTCCGATATTATATCATAAACTCCCCACTTTGTCAAGGGCTTTTTTGAATTTTTTTGGCACTTTTTTGGCGCAAAAACCCCCAAAAGTGGTGCGTTTGTTAAAAAAGAAACAACCTTGGCGTGTTTTTGGGTAAAAAATAGGTGTTTTGACCGAATTTTGAAATAAAGGGTGGTTTTTCACTCTTGAAAATCGGGGTGTTTTATGGTACAATATATGCGTAATATTATGTTCTGAATCTGTAGAATTTTTGAGCTGTCCTCGCGCGGCTCAGGAAAGAAGGTAATGCATTTGAAGTACACATTCAAGGGTGGCGCTCATGTACATGAATACAAAAATACATCGGGCTGTGCTATTGAAAAAATGCCTGCGCCCGACAAGGTCTATATCCCTATGTCACAGCATATCGGCGCACATTGTAAGCCCGTTGTGGCGGTTGGCGACCGGATTACATACGGTCAGACCATAGGCATCGTGGAACAGGGGCTTGGTTGTCCCGTCCACTCCAGTGTTTCGGGTAAGGTGGTTGGTATTGAGCCGATCAAAAATACCCATGGTGTCGTTATCGAAACGGTCATTATAGAAAATGACGGGCAGTACACCCTTTGTCCCGATATCAAGCCCTTTCCGAAGAAGCTTGAGGAAGCGACCACGGAGGAGCTTGTTGAGCTGATTCGTGCCGCGGGAATTTCGGGCATGGGCGGTGCCACCTTCCCGACCTACGCCAAGCTTGCGGGTGCCGTAGGCAAGGTCGACACGCTGATTATCAACTGCGCCGAGTGTGAGCCCTTTATCACGGCAAATCACCGTTTGATGGTGGAGCGTTCGGACGAGGTTGTGTACGGTGCGAACATTCTCCGTCATGCGCTTGGCTTGCCCTCGGGTATCCTTGCGGTTGAGGACAACAAGCCCGATGCGATCGAGGCACTCCGAAAGACCATTGCCGAAACGGGAATGCCTTTTGAGGTGGCGGTGATGAAGACCAAGTATCCGCAAGGTGACGAGCGTCAGATCATGTATGCGCTTCTTGGCAAGGAGCTTCCTCGCGGAGCGCTTCCTGCCGACATTGGCTGTGTTCTTTTCAACGCCGAGACCAGTGCCGCCGTTGCGGTGGCATTCTATGACGGAACGCCGCTGATTAAGCGAATCGTTACGGTGGACGGCGATTGCGTCAGACATCCGAAAAACGTTCTCGTGCATATCGGCACGTCCTACCGAGACCTGATCAACTATTGCGGCGGTCTTGTCAAGATGCCCAAGAAGGTGGTCAACGGCGGTCCCATGATGGGCTTCGCTCAGTGGGATATGGACGGTGCGATCACAAAGGGCGCGTCGGCTATTTTGGTCTTGTCCGAGGAATTCGACTCCAAGCAGTCGCATCCCGAGGAGGCCTGCATCCGTTGCGGTCGGTGTGTCAAGAACTGTCCGATGCATCTGATGCCCAACTATCTTGCGCTTTATACGGCCAACAAGATGTATGGGGAGGCCGAGAAGATGAATGCCTTAAGCTGTGTGGAGTGCGGCACCTGCTCGTATAACTGCCCGGGTAACATTCATATTGTACAGCACATTCGCGTAGCTAAGGGCGTGATCCGCGCCGAGCAGCTTCGCGCCAAAGAGGCGGCAGAGGCCTCTAAGCTTAAATGAAGGGAGAAAGGCGATGAATGAAATGAAAAACGAGATGCAGCCCACCTATGAAGCTCCAGAGCTTCTGACGGTGCAGCCTTCTCCGCATATCAAGAGCGGTGTGACCACGCAGAAGCTGATGCTTGACGTGATCATCGCGCTGGTGCCCGCTTGCCTTTTTGGCGTTTATCAGTTTGGCGCCCATGCCGCGACACTGTTGATCGTCGGCGTAGCTTCCTCGGTGTTCTTTGAGTGGGCGTTTCAAAGAATTCTTGGCAGAAAGACCTCAGTCAAGGATCTTTCGGCCGTCGTTACGGGACTGTTGATTTCCATGAATTTACCTTCAACCGTTCCTTATTGGCTTCCCATTATCGGTTCGTTTATTGCGATCGTTGTGGTCAAGCAGCTTTTTGGCGGCATTGGAAAGAACTTTCTCAACCCCGCGCTTGCGGCGAGAATCTTTTTGTTCCTCTCGTGGTCGGATCGAATGGCAACGTTTGAGATGCCGCGTTGGGTCGGTGACGGTGTAGACACCGTTGCATACGCGACTCCGTTGGCTTCGCTTGCCGAAAACGGCACAACGGGCGGCGCCACACTTATGGATATGTTTCTTGGAAAAACGGGTGGCTGTATCGGTGAAATGTCGGCCTTTTTGCTGATCCTCGGCGGTATTTATCTGATCGTTCGCCGCGTGATCACATGGCACATTCCCGTTTGCTATCTGGGTACGGTGGCGATTTTTGCTTTGCTTCTTCCCGAAAGCGGTGCCATGTTTGACCTCAATACCATGCTGACCCAGCTTCTTTCGGGTGGCTTGATCCTTGGTGCGATCTTTATGGCGACCGACTATGTCACCTCTCCCATTACCAAGTGGGGCCGCGTGATCTTCGGTATCGGCTGCGGACTGATCACCGTCCTTTTCCGCCGCTATAGCAGTTATCCTGAGGGTACTTCCTTTGCCATTTTGGTTATGAACTCGCTCGTGTGGTACATAGACAGAATGACCAAACCCCGTGTGTTCGGAGGTGCAAAGCATGGCAAGTAAGAGTTATGTAAAAAACGCAGTTGTCGTCGGACTCAAGCTTTTGCTTATATGTGCGGTGATCGCAGGCGTCGTGTCCTTCGTATATACGGTGACCCTTGACGCTTATCAGGAAAATCTTGACCGTGAGATCCGTCAGTCCATGGCGGTGATCTTTGATGCAGGGGAAAACGATGTAATCGAGACCGAGAAATATGACGGTTCGCTTTCATCGGATATTCGTGACATTTATACGGTTCGTATCAACGGCGAGACGGTCGGTTATTGTGTGAATGTCATCGGCAAGGGCTTTGGCGGAGACATTGACCTTATGGTGGGATATCAGCCCGACAAGAGCATTCGCGGCGTTTCGATCGTGTCTCACGGCGAGACTCCCGGCGTTGGCTCCAAGGTAGGCAATGTAACGCATTTGTCGCAGTATAACGGACTTTCGGGCGAGCTGACGATCTCCAAGCGAGGCGATGCCGATATTACGGCGATCTCGGGTGCGACGATCTCCTCGAAGGCGGTTCATGAGGCGATCCTCAGAGCAAGCGAAGCACTTGCTTTGGTGCCGTAAAGGAGGGAAGGATATGAGTAAAAAATCAATCTTTATCAAACAACTGAAGGAGGGCATTCTTGACAATAACCCTGCGCTCGTTCAGCTTCTTGGTATGTGTCCCGTCCTTGCTACGACCACCTCGGTCGAGAATGCGCTCGGCATGGGTGCCGCCGCCACGGCGGTTCTGATCTGCTCCAATATTTTCATTTCGCTACTTCGTAAATTCATTCCGTCTCAAGTTCGTATCGCGGCGTTTATCGTCATCATTTCGGGCTTCGTGACGGCGGTCGAGCTGATTATGAGAGCGTATTTCTTTTCGCTGTATCAGGCACTCGGCCTTTTCATCCCGCTGATCGTGGTGAACTGTATCATTCTTGCGCGCGCCGAGGCATTTGCTTCGCGCAATAAGGTGTTGCCCTCGGCTGTTGACGGCCTTGCCATGGGTCTTGGCTTTACCTTTGCGCTTATTGTCGTGGCTACCATTCGTGAGGTGTTCGGGGCAGGTACCTTTATGGGACTTGACCTGTTCGGTGAGTACTATAGTCCTGTGATGATCTTAGTATCGCCTCCAGGTGCCTTTTTGACGCTTGGTCTGGTGATCGCGGTCGTGCAGAAGATTCGCAATACGATTGAGGACAAGAAGCGTCTTGAAAAGCTGATGAAGGTGGAGTTTGCGGATAAGTCGGCTAAAATTGCGAAAAAGGAGGAGGAGACGGTATGAGCTTTGGAGAAGTTTTACTGATGATGTTTGGTGCCGTCCTCGTTGAGAACTTTATTTTCGCGCGCTTTTACGGCTGTTGCCCTTTCCTTGGCGTTTCCGAAAAGCCCGATACCGCATTCGGTATGGGTATGGCGGTCACCTTCGTTATCACGCTTTCCAGCGCGGTGACATGGCTTGTTTATCGCCTTTTGGTGCTGTTTCATTTGGAATATTTGCAGACCATTGCGTTTATTCTGGTCATCGCGGCACTCGTGCAGTTTATTGAGATGTTCTTGAGGAAGTTTATCCCCTCGCTTTACAGCGCATTGGGTATTTATCTTCCGCTGATCACCACCAACTGTGCGGTGCTGAGCTCGGCACTTCTCAATATTCAGAATGGCTATAATCTGATCGAGTCGATCTGCTTCGGCTTTGCCGCGGCGCTTGGCTTTACGCTGGCGATCGTGGTCTTTGCGGGAGTCCGTATGAGACTCGCTACGGCGAGACCGCCGAGATGCTTCAAGGGCTTCCCCTTGACGCTGATTGCGGCAGGTCTGCTTGCCATGGCGTTTTCGGGCTTTACCAGTCTTAGCTTTTAAGGAGGGAGAAAAATGTTGCTCAAAGCGATTGTCATGTCTGACGTTTTGATTCCCGTCCTGATCTTTTCGGGGCTTGGTGTGTTTTTCGGTGTGATCCTTGCGATCGCCGCCAAGATCTTTGAGGTTAAGGTTGACGAAAGAGTACCCAAGGTGCAGGACTGCTTGCCCGGCGCCAACTGCGGCGGCTGTGGCTATTCGGGCTGCGGCGCGCTTGCCGAGGCCATTGTCAAGGGCGAGGCAAACCCCAACGCCTGTACGGTCGGCGGTGCCGAGGTGGCACAACAGATCGGTGCCATTATGGGTGTTGAGGTCGAGGAGCGTGTACGTATGCGCGCACAGGTCATGTGTTCGGGTACATCAGAGTTTGCTAAGAAAAAGTATCTTTACGCAGGCGCAAAGGACTGTATTTCGGCTACCAAGCTTGCGGGCGGCGATAAGCTTTGCCCGAATGGCTGTATCGGCCTTGGTACCTGTGTGGCGTCCTGCCCGTTTGGTGCGATCTCGGTGGTGAACGGCGTTGCCGTCGTTGACTACAAGAAATGCGAGGGCTGTGGCGTTTGTACGCACGCCTGTCCCAAGGGAATCATCAAGCTGATCCCGTATAACAGCCGCCATTGGGTCGGCTGTATGTCGGTCGAGAAGGGGGCAGTCACGCGCAAACAGTGTGAGGTCGGCTGTATCAGCTGTAAGCTCTGCGAGAAGGCGTGCGAATACGATGCGATCCACGTGGACGGCTTTGTTGCTTCGATCGATTATGACAAGTGCGTTGGCTGTAATAAGTGCGTGGATAAATGTCCGCGACACATTATTTGGTCGGCGGGTACACAGTACGGACACCTTGTTATCCTTCGCGATAACATTCGAAGATAAAAAGAAAAAAACGATTTCGGCTAGTTCTCATAAGGATGTTTACAAGTTGTAGGGACCGGCGTCCTCGACGGTCCGTGACAAACATATTTCGGCTGAGAGATTGTAAATGCAGAAAGATAGCGAAAAACAATCCCTCAGTCGCTGACGCGACAGCTCCCTTTACACAAGGGAGCCTATGGATGTGTTCGCGCATCATTAGGGGTATGGGCTTTGCCCTATGCCTTTGTAATACATGGGCGATGCTGGCGATAAAAAGCAGAAAGGATTTCCACAATGAAAAACGAATACAAAATAACGAAAAAAGAAATGATGTCTTGGGCAAAAGAATATCATTTGCAAGGAGCAGCAAATATCATACAGTTTGTTCTTTGGTGTGTAGTTGGGGTGATCGGACTTGTAATGGTCATTTTTCTTTCTCTTGTTGGTGGAGATTGGACAGAATGGTATTTTTCTATCATCCTCCTCTTTCTTTCTGTTTTCAAATTGTTTTTCTCACGATTTGTGGTTTGCTCAAACAGATATAAATTATTGTCAAAAACATACGGCGTTACCGAATGGATAAGATCTGTAGAATTTAACGACGAAGAGATCACTCTTTGCGATTACACTTCTGTTACAAAATTCAAATATAATAACATAAAGAAGATAAAAGAGAAGAATAATGTTATTATGATATTTTTTAATAACAATTTGGCACTTCGGCTTTACAAAGATACTTTTGTGGAAGGTTCTTGGGAAGAATGTAAAGAAAAAATCAACTCAATGCTCAAATAATAAATCCCCGACAGACTTTTTTAAAATCTGTCGGGGATAACTTTTTGTTTACTGTGTAGCAATTTTTGCTTAGGCAAGAGGGACAAATCCGTACGGGAGACCTGCGGTCTCCCGCGGGCGAACACAGTTCGCCCCTACCGTGTATTAGGCAAACATCCTTATAAGAACCAGTCCTTTGAATCGAGTTTTTCTTTTCTATTGACAAACGAGCAAAAATCGTGTATACTGATGATGTCACAACTTGACAAGAAAGGATGAAAACATGATGAAAAAAATGACGAAGATTCTCTCGCTGGTAATGGCACTCGTACTCGTTTGTTGTGTTTTTGCCTCTTGTGCTAAGACACTTTCAGGCACGTACACCACAGAGGCAGGCAGCTCGCTTCTTGGCGGAAAGGTTTCGATGACCTTTAGCGGAAAGAACGTAACGGTTACTACCACCGCAGAAGTTCTTGGCTTTAGCAATACATCGGAGTCCAAGGGTACTTATGAGATCATCGAGGCAGAGGACGGCACGCAGAGCATCACAATCACCTTCGAGAGCGATGCAGAGGACGATGCCGAGAAGTTCAGCGGAACTCAGGCTTTCTCCGAGGGCGAGGATGAGAACGGTAACAAGACCATTACGATCGGTTTCTTCACCCTTACCAAGACCAAGTAATTTGACAAACAAAAGGCTGTTGCATTGCAACAGCCTTATTTTTAGTGTTCGTTGATGCCCTTGAGGAAATTCTGGAGCAGAGGACTTTTGGGTGCGCCAAAGACCTCGTCGGGGGAGCCTTGCTCCTCGATGATGCCGTTTGCCATAAAGATGACCTTGTCCGAGACCTGACGGGCAAATTCCATTTCGTGTGTGACCACGATCATGGTGCGCCCCTCGTCGCGAAGACCCTTGATGACCTTGAGCACCTCGCCCGTAAGCTCGGGATCGAGCGCAGAGGTCGGCTCATCGAAACAAAGAATGTCGGGCTTCATGGCAAGTGCTCTTGCAATTGCCACGCGTTGCTGTTGCCCGCCCGAAAGCTGGCAGGGATATGCCTCTTTCTTTTCGGAAAGTCCCACAGCCTCCATCAATTCAAGTGCGTGCTCTTCTATGGCGATCAACGCTTCTTTTTTGCTTCGGTATTTACTCGTTCCTTTTTTGAGAGCTTCTATTTCATATAATTCCGGAGCAAGTGTTATATTGCGCAATACCGTGTGTTGAGGGAAAAGGTTAAACGATTGAAAAACCAAGCCGAAATGAAGCCTTTTTTCTCGGATCTCAGCATCGGAATTCTTTTTGTGGCTTTCCGCGTCAAACACGGTTTTTCCATCAATTTTTATGTTGCCCACATCGGGCGTTTCAAGAAAATTAAGACAGCGCAAAAGTGTGGTTTTTCCGCTTCCGGAGGAGCCTATAATTGATATAACTTTTCCGTAATCAAGCGAAAAATCGATGCCTTTCAGCACGTCGGTTTTTCCAAATTTTTTCTTTATATTTGATACTTCCAAAAATGCCATAATATTATACCTTAAAATAATCCAGCTTTTTTTCAATAGCTCTCAGAACGACCGAAAGCACACCGTTGAAAATTAAATAGAACAATCCTGCGTAGAAAATGGGCCAAAGAATGACCTCTTTGTTGACGATTTGTTTTGCTATGGTAAAAAGGTCTACGGAAATAACTACGCTGGCAAGGGCAGTATCCTTTACAAGTGTAATGATTTCATTGGACATGGGCGGGACGATTCTTTTTATAACTTGAAGCAAGATCACTTTGAAGAATATCTGCGTTTTTGTCATGCCTAACACTTGTCCGGCCTCGTACTGCCCGTAAGGGATACTTTGAATACCGCCACGGAAAATTTCCGAGAAATAACAAGCGTAGTTGATTGAAAAGGCAACACAAACCATGGTCAGATGCTGCCAAGGCTCTCGGATCGGAAAGCCTAACCACAAACCGGGGCCCATATCAAACAGGATGATTTGCAGCATAAGAGGCGTTCCCCTTATAATCCACACAAAACCTCTGGACACAAGGTTCAGAGGTTTGAATTTTGACATGGATCCAAAAGCTATGACAAGTCCCAATGGAATTGCTGCAAGGAGGGTTGCACCGAATATTAAAAAGGTGTAGCCAAAGCCTTCCAGAAGCTTAAGTGTTATATTGTAAAAACTCATGTGTGTGGTAGGTTAATTACTCAGCGTCAGCGGGAAGAATGGTGGATTCGCCTGCAGATCCTGCCTCGGCTCCGACAATGGCCTCTGCCATATCTGCCGTGGTCTTGTACTTGTCTGCGTCCTCCTTGCGGATAACGGCAACCTGTGCATTGTTGAGATAGGGAATGGAGATTTCCATAGCGGCAAGTCTCTCCTCGGTGATGGTCATACCGTTCCAAATGCAGTCAATGGACTTTGCCTCAAGAAGAGCTTCCTTTGCGTTCCATTCAATGAGCTGGAATTCAACGGTAAGACCAAGCTTTTCGGCAACGGCCTTGGCAAGCTCGATGTCAAAACCGATAAGCTCATTGTTTTCCTCATATGCGATAGGAGCGAAAAGCGTGTAACCTACGATGAACTTGCTCTGGCTGGTGATGTAGTTCCAATCTTCCAATTCTGCCTCAGTAAGCTCGGCAACGGTTGCGTTTTTGTCGATGCAAAGCTCGCTGGCAATACCGTATTTAGCAGCAAGTGTGTCAATGGCGCCCTCGTTGGCCAGCTCGATAAGTGCCGCGTTGATCTTCTTGATCAGACCGCTTCCTTTTCTTGCAGCAATACCGTACTGCTCGGTGGAAAGGGTAAGACCCTCAACGATCTGAAGGCTGTTGGCGTAGGTGGTATCCTTGCTCATGTAGTAGCCTGCCATAATGCTGTCCATAACGCCGACGTCAATGGACTTGGCGTTGAGCTGCAGAAGCACATCCATCTGTCCGCTCAAAGCAGAGTAGGACTTTCCGAAGTTCAGCGTATCCTCGGTCTTGTCTCCGCAGGATGCGAAGGAGAGGGTGAGAGAGAGCAGCATAAGAACTGCAAGTGTGAGAGAAAGAATCTTTTTCATTTGAATGTCTCCTAACATTTTATTTTTTGTTTTAACGTTTTACTTTGCTAAAGCGTTATCATGATAACATGGATTTGGCTTTTTGTCAAGCATATTTCGGGAAAAATATTCTTTTTGTTCAATATGACGGATTTGATTGGAAATACGGACTGATTTTGTGCATTTTTCGTCTGCGTTTGTCGCTGCAGACCGAAAAGCTTCCTTAATAATAAAAAAGGGGCAAAACGCCCCTTCGATTTTTTTGTTTTGTCTTACAAACGGTAGTCGATCGCTACGCTGCTTTCGCGTACCGCGTGCATATGTTTCTTGACCACGCTGACGTGATAGGGGTCGTTTTGATATTCCTCAAGCGCCTTTTCGTCGTCGAGAAGAACCTCAAGCACGATGTCATAGGATCGCTCTGAGTGCAAAAAGTCCACGCCGACCTCAATGCCGCGGAGCAGGGGGACGTTGCCCTCCATGGAGCGAAGAACCTCGGCTGCCTTTTCGCACGCCTCGGGGGTGTTGTTTTTCAGCTTAAAGCATACGATGTGTTTGATCATGAGAGACTCCTTTTTGTTTTTTCTTGATTATTATACAACAAATGTGGCAAAAAAGTCAAGAAAAGGCCGCAGAAATCGTGAAAAAGAGAAAAAAATAAATTTTTTTGAAAAAATTTAAAAAAGGGCTTGATTTTTTCAAAAGTTTGTGGTACAATATCAAAGTCGTAACACGGAGAGATGGCTGAGCTGGTCTAAGGCGCACGACTGGAAATCGTGTTAAGGCTAATACCCTTACGAGGGTTCGAATCCCTCTCTCTCCGCCACGGTATGCTGGTATGGCTCAGTCGGTAGAGCACGTCATTGGTAATGACGAGGTCATCAGTTCGATTCTGATTACCAGCTCCAGAAAACAAAAGCACTTCGTAAAGCGTGTTGTCCTTAACGGAGCATCACGCAAACCGAGTGGAATGACAGAAAATACAGTATAGACATCATTGGCTATACTGTATTTTTCGCTCTGCTTGTAATTTGATTCACACATACTTGTACTTAGGCTAACTCTCAAAGGTCATAATTGAAATTGAAATTTTTGTATCTTTATCCTTTTAAAGTCTTGACGGAATAAGAAAAGTGTGCTATAATATGAAAAATTGAGTAATTATAATAATCAATGGATCCAGCTGTCTGCAGAGGAAGATGGGTCCATTTTGCTTTTTAACAAGAAATTTGATCAAATATAAAAAGGAGATAGGGATTATGGAAGTTCAACTTCAGGAGCTTATTGAGCAGATCAAGAAGGACGGTGTTGCAACCGCTGAGGCGGAAGCCAAGGCCATAGTCGAAGCGGCAAAGTTAGATGCCGAAAAGATTATTGCTGATGCACAGGCACAGGCAGATAAAATCTTGGCCGGTGCAAAAACTGAAACCGAGCGAATAACGAAATCAAGTGAAGATGCTATTCGTCAGGCAGGTCGCAATTTGCTGATTTCTTTTAGAGAAAGCGTAACGAGAGAACTTAAAACTATCGTGGGCGAAAATGTTACTGCTGTATATTCATCAGATGCATTCGCAGGGCTGATCATCCGCATTGTTGAAAGCTGGGCAAATAAGCAGGATGCAGAAGATATCGCAGTGATTTTAAATACCCAAGACCTTGAAAAGCTGGAAGAAACCTTACTGGCAACCCTTAAAGAAAAAATGTTAAAGGGTATTACTTTGAAAGCAAATGATAATTTTGACGGTGGATTTCGCATTGCTGTAAATAACGGTAGCGCATATTACGATTATTCGGCAGAGGCGGTTGTGGAAATGCTTTCAAATTATCTTAGCCCTAAGGTTACCGAGCTTTTGAAAGAGGCGAAGTAATAACTATGGCTGAATATTATTTAATATCGCAGTTGCCGTCTTTGGATGGGATAAGTGAAAACACTCCGCTTCCGATTACCGAAGAACGATTTGCAGAGCTTTGCAACCGTTTTTTAGAAAAAAGGGTGCAGGAAATGCTGAGTAAGCTTACCCTATCACCTCCCAAAAACAGCGAGGACTCCGGCTCTGCATTGATTGATGCCTGGAACGAAAGCGAGAGAAACCTTCGGTTCGCTCTTGGTAAAGTTCGGGCTGAGAAAATGAAGAAAACTTTCGATACGGGAAACAGAACTTTTCCTGTGGAGTATATCAAGGCGGCAAGTACGGCAACAGAAATCGAAAATCCAATGGAAGCAGAAAAATATCTAAACAGTTACCGCTTGGAAATCTTAGAAACGTTAAGACCTATGGATAGTTTTTCTGAGGATTATATCTTCTATTACGGACTAAAATTAAAATTGCTTCTTC
>JAZNDA010000059.1:0-5985 GCA_045587785.1 Eubacteriales bacterium
CCCGGCAACGCCTTTGTTGCCGAAGCTAAAAAACAGGTGTTCGGACAGGTCTCCATTGACATGATCGCGGGCCCCAGTGAGATTTTGGTTGTGGCGGACGGCAAGGCAAACGCCAAAAATGTGGCGGCTGATCTGTTGTCACAAGCCGAGCATGACAAGCTGGCAAGCGCAGTTCTGGTAACCGACAGCAACGAGCTGGCATTTGAGGTCAGAGACGAGCTGGAGAGACAAATTCCTCTGCTCGAAAGAGCCGAGATCGCGCGTACCTCTATCGAAAACTGCGGAAAGATCATTGTGGCACACAATCTTGACGTTGCCATCGACATAGCTAACGAGCTGGCTCCCGAGCATTTGGAGCTTTGCCTTGACAATCCTTTTGACTATCTGGAAAAGGTCAAGCATGCAGGCTCGATCTTCCTTGGCAGAAGTTGTCCCGAGGCTCTCGGCGACTATTATGCAGGCCCCAATCATACCTTGCCCACAAGCGGAACGGCAAGATTTTCAAGTCCGCTTTCGGTGGATGATTTTATTAAAAAATCCCAGTTTATCTACTATCCCGACGAGGCGTTTTTGAAGGTGGCAAAGGACGTTGACCGCTTTGCACGCGAGGAAGGCTTGACAGCACATGGCAGAAGCGCAACCATCCGTCTTGAGGAGGAGCGCAAATGAGCAAATTTTTCAGCGAGCGTCATGCCGCACTCAAGCCCTATACCCCTGGTGAACAGCCAAAAGATACGGTATATATCAAGCTCAACACCAACGAATCCCCTTTCCCCCCCTCCGAAGCGGTGAAAAAGGCGGCGGCAGAACAGGCAGGTATGCTTCAGCTTTATTCCGACCCCGAATGTCTGGAGCTGAATCAGACCGCGTCGGAATTTTTCGGTGTTGCACCCGAACAGATCCTTATGACCAACGGTTCAGACGAGATACTCAACTTTGCCTTCATGGCTTTTGGTGATGACAAAAATCCTTTTGCATTCCCGAGTATTTCTTACGGGTTTTATCCCGTATTTGCCGCGCTGAACAGAGTTCCATATAAGGAGATTCCACTTAGGGATGACTTCCGCATTGACGTTTCGGATTACAAAGGGATTGATGCCAACATCATCATTGCCAACCCCAACGCTCCCACGGGACTTTATCTTAGCCCCGATGAGGTAGAGTTTTTGGTCAAGACCAACCCAAATCATGTTGTCGTCATTGACGAGGCATATATTGATTTTGGTGGCGAAAGTGCCCTCCCCCTTCTTGGCAAATATGAAAATCTTCTGATCACAAGGACTTTTTCAAAATCCTATTCTTTGGCAGGCGCACGTTTGGGATTTGGAATTGCTTCAAAGGCACTGATCGCTGACATGAATACCATCAAATATTCCACAAATCCCTATAACGTCAACCGCATGACCATGGCGGCAGGAAATGCAGCCCTTAAGGATGTGGCGTATTACAAGGCGGGCTGCGAAAAGATCATACGCACACGCGAGAGAACAAGGCAGGAATTAACCGCACTTGGCTTCTCGGTTTTGGACTCAAAAACCAACTTCCTGTTCGCTATGCATCCTGAGATCGGCGGCAAACAGCTTTATTTTGCGCTTAAACAAAGAGGGATCTTAGTCAGACATTTTGACGTTGAAAAAATAAAAGACTACAACCGTATCACCATAGGCACTGATGAGCAGATGGACACACTTATGGATGAGATCAAAAACATTTTGAAAGGAAATAAGTCATGAGAATCGGAAATATTCAGAGAAAAACAGCCGAAACCAACATTACACTTTTGCTTTCACTTGACGGCAGTGGCAAAGCCGATATCAAGACAGACTGCGGTTTTCTTGGGCACATGCTGACGCTGTTTGCCTCTCACGGCGGCTTTGACTTGACACTTGATGCAAAGGGCGATAAGGAGGTGGATTTCCACCACACCGCCGAAGATGTGGGCATCTGTCTTGGTCTTGCGTTCGCGGAAGCCATCGGAGACAAAAAAGGCATCACGCGCTATGGCGATAAACTACTTCCCATGGATGAGGCACTGATCCTCTCGGCGGTGGATATCTCGGGACGCGGTGCGTTATATATGGATGCCGACATTCCGACGCAAAAGGTTGGGGATTTTGATACCGAGCTTTGCGAAGAATTCTTTACGGCATTTGCCCGCACGGCAGGCATTACGTTGCACATCAGACAAATATGCGGCAAGAACTCCCACCACATTATCGAGGGCATGTTCAAATCGGTCGCCCGTTCGTTGGCTGTAGCGGTAGCGATCGACCAAAATCGCATGGACACCCTACCCTCAACCAAAGGGGTGCTGTAATGACAGTTATTGTAGACTACGGTGTGGGCAATCTCTTTTCGCTCAAGAGCTCCTTCGCTTTTATTGGTGAGGAGGTCACGGTAAGCGGAGAAAAAGAGGTCATTGCAAACGCCGAGCGACTGATATTGCCAGGTGTCGGCGCGTTTGCCGATGCCGCCGCCAAGCTTCGCGAAAACCAACTTGACAAGCTTTTGCTTGAAAAGGTCGCTTCGGGCACTCCGCTTATGGGCATATGTCTTGGTATGCAGATGCTGTTTGAGAAAAGCTATGAGTACGGCGAGCACGAGGGGCTTTCTTTGATCGGCGGTTCGGTTCGCCCCATTGAAGAAAAGATTCCGAGGGGACTTAAAATTCCTCACATTGGCTGGAATGCCCTGCACTTGACCGAGAACAAACATCCCATCTTCCATTATATCAAAGACGGCGACTGCGTATATTTTGTACACTCATACAGCGGCGTGAATTGTGAGTCCGACGTCATTGCTACGGCAGAATATGGTGCAAGTCTTACCGCGGCGGTTGCCAAGGGCAACGTGTGCGGCTGTCAGTTCCATCCCGAAAAAAGCGGCAAGGTAGGACTTGCCATTCTCAAAGGCTTTACAGAATGGGAGGGCAAGATATGAATATTTTCCCTGCAATTGATCTGTACGGCGGAAAGGCTGTCAGACTTTTTAAAGGCGACTACGACCAAATGACGATCTACAGCGATTCCCCGCTCTCTGTAGCAAATGATTTTGTTGCAAACGGCGCAAAACACATTCATCTTGTGGACCTTGAGGGAGCACGTGACGGCAACACACCCAATCTTGAGATCGTAACCGAAATCGCGCAAAAAACACCTCTGTTTTCAGAGATCGGCGGCGGTATACGTAGTATCAAAACCATAGACACCTATCTTTCGGCAGGCGTGGACCGCGTCATTCTCGGCACCGCCGCCGTAACCGACCGCGCATTTCTCGAAACAGCGATAAAGACTTACGGCGAAAAAATTGCGGTAGGCGTGGATATTAAGGACGGTTTTGTTGCCATAAAGGGCTGGACAGAAACGTCGGCACTTACGCTTCATGAATTTTGTCATGAACTGGAAGAACTTGGTGTCAAGACCCTTATCTGCACCGACATTTCACGGGACGGTGCCATGCGCGGCACCAATCGCGAGCTGTATCGGGAAATGAGTAAGCTCTACAGCATGCAAATCGTCGCTTCGGGCGGCGTTTCCACGCTTGACGATATCCGTGCGCTATCTGCACTCTCACTGTACGGCGCTATCATCGGAAAAGCCTACTACACGGGCGCAATCAATCTCAAAGAGGCAATTGAGGTGGCTAAATGATTACCAAACGCATCATCCCTTGTCTTGACGTCAAAAACGGGCGCGTTGTCAAGGGCGTAAATTTTGAGGGACTTCGTGACGTCTCCTCGCCCGTTGAGCTTGCACGCTATTACAGCGATGGCGGCGCGGATGAACTGGTATTTTACGATATCACCGCCTCGGCAGAAGGCCGCGCGCTTTTTACCGACATTCTCAAGGAGGTTGCCGCCTGCATCTTTATTCCGCTTACGGTTGGCGGAGGAATCAACACGGTAGAGGACTTTGACCGCGTGCTCAAATGCGGTGCGGACAAGGTCAGCGTCAATTCGGGTGCCATCCGTAACCCCGATCTGATCGAACAAGCCGCCAAGCGGTATGGAAACCAGTGCGTGGTGCTGTCGGCCGACATCAAGCGCGTAAACGGCGAATTCCATGTGTTTGCCAAGGGCGGCAGAGAGGACACGGGCATGGAGGCCATCTCTTGGATCAAGCGCGGCGTAGAGCTTGGCGCAGGCGAGATCGTGGTCAACTCCATTGATACCGACGGCGTCAAAAAGGGCTTTGATCTGGAAATGCTCCGCGCGGTGTGCGACGCGGTGAACGTCCCTGTCATTGCCTCGGGCGGTGCGGGTAGCATCGACCATTTCACAGAACTTTTCAAAAAGGTACCCGATATCGATGCGGGACTTGCGGCGTCGGTATTCCATTTTGGCGAGATCGCTATCCCCGCACTCAAAGAGGAGCTGCGCAAAAATAACATTACGGTGAGGATATAAAAATGAATATAAACGATTTGAAATTTGATGAAAAAGGGCTGATCCCTGCCATTGTGGTAGATGCCATTACCAAAAAGGTACTGACACTCGCCTATATGAACAAGGAAAGCCTTGGCATCTCCATGGAAAAAGGACTGACATGTTTTTGGAGCCGCTCGCGCCAAGAGCTTTGGCTTAAGGGTGAGACCAGCGGAAATTATCAGCATATCGTCTCCATTACCGCCGATTGCGACGGCGATGCACTTGTGGTGATGGTCGAAAAGGACGGCCCTGCCTGTCATACGGGAGAGGATTCCTGCTTCTTTGAGCCGATTTATCAAAGCGAGGAGCGTTATGAATTTTCCTATGAACAGCTTCTTGAGCTGATAAAGGGCAGAAAGACCGACAAAAAGGAAGGCTCATACACCACCTATCTTTTTGAAAAAGGCATTGATAAGATTCTCAAAAAGGTGGGAGAAGAATGCACCGAGGTCATTATTGCGGCAAAGGCAGATGACAAAAAAGAAACCGTTTATGAGATCGCAGACCTTGCCTACCATGTCATGGTGTTGATGGTGGAAATGGGGATCTCTCTTGAAGATATACACCGCGAGCTTGCTTCCCGTCACGTCATTGACAAAAAAGTCAAGCAGGAGAAAATGACTCAATGATTCTTTCGGATTTTCATACCCACACTACCTTCAGCGACGGCAAAAACACCGCGGAGGACATGATCCTGCACGCCATTTCCATGGGGCTTGTGTCGATCGGTATTTCCGATCACGCCTCAGGCGACAACGATTACAGCATGAAAAAAGAGGACATTCTCCCCTATCGCCGCGAGCTTGCTCGTCTGAAGGAAAAATATAAGGGTCAGATTGAGATACTCTCCGGCATTGAGCTTGACGCGGACGGCATCGACACGGCAGAGGGCTATGATTATGCCATTGCCTCGGTACATGACATCTCGGCGGGCGGCAAAAATTACTGCGTAGATCTTTCTGCCCAAGAGACTTTACGTGCGGTCAAGGAGGGCTTTGGCGGAAGCTTTGAAAGCTATGCCGAAGCATATTTTGAAAAATTGACCGCCTTTGTCATCAAGTCGGGGGCGAATATCGTAGGGCATTTCGATTTGATCACTAAATTCAAGGAGCGTGGCGTCACCTTTGACGAGAACAGCCCACGCTACATAGCTGCTTGGCAATCGGCACTCTCCGCTCTTTATGACCGCGCTGTTTTTGAGATCAATACGGGGGCTATCAGCCGCGGCTATCGCACCGCCCCCTATCCTGCCTCCCCCATTCTAACCGAGCTTAAAAAGATGGGCGGCAAGGTCCTGCTTTCAGGCGATGCGCATAGCACCTCTGCGATTTGCGGACATTTTGACAAAGCGGAAAACATCCTTTTGGCTCACGGCTTTACCTCAGCTGGATTTACCGACCTTAATGGAAAATATTACGCGCAAATATAAAAATAGAGTGGAGTCCATTTAGGGCCTCCACTCTGTTTTCTATCGCTTCAAATTTTGATTTATCGAACCTTTTGGTTGGCAGGAGAACGGGCCTCCGGGGGGCCGCTTTTTGAAAAAAGCGGCGCAAAAA
>JAZNDA010000060.1:0-7364 GCA_045587785.1 Eubacteriales bacterium
AGCCTTTTTAAAGGCTTGCGGGGTTACGGGCAGAGCCCCGAGCGTCCCCTTTTCTCTTAATTATTTTCCTACACAAAATTTCGAGAAGATCTCTCCCACGATCTGCTCGCTGACCTCTCTGCCGTCCACGTCACCAAGTGCCGCCAACGCCTCCTCAAGCCCCGAACAGCAAATGTCCTCCGCAAGCCCCATGTCAAACGCCTGCAAGGTGCTTTCCAATGCCGAGACACATCGCACGAGCGCGGCGTGCTGTCTGGCGTTTGCCACGATGGCATCCTCGGTGAGCGACAGATCGCCGTCAAAAAACGCGCGCTCTACCGCCTCGGTCAAATGCAGCAATCCCGTGCCTTCCTTTGCCGACAGCGACAACACCCCGTCAAACCCCTCAAAGTCCTTTTCGGACAATACCGCAGCTCTGTCGGTCTTGTTGAGAAGCGCAAATTTGGTCACACTCTGAGATGCAAGCATAGCACACAGCTCTCTGTCCTCATCATCAAGCTCGGCGGAGGCATCAAATACCGCCAACACAAGCTCGGCACCCTCCAGCGCTTCTTTGGCGCGTTCGATACCGATCTTCTCCACCACGTCGCCGCTCTCATGCAGTCCCGCCGTGTCATAAAGGCGAAGCGTGACCTTGCCAAGCACCGCCGTCTGCTCCAAAATATCTCTGGTGGTGCCCGCTACGTCGGTCACGATGGCGGCATCTCTGCCCACAAGAGCATTGAACAGCGAGCTTTTGCCTACGTTGGGCTTGCCGCAGATCACCGTGCGTATACCCTCTGCCACCGCATGACCGCTACGGTAGGTGTCCGCCAGCGCGCGCACACGGGACAGTATAGACGCGATCTTTTCCCTTGCCTGATCGTGCGGAATATCCGCCAGATCCTCCTCGGGATAGTCCACTGCGGCATACAGTGCCGACGTGACCGAAAGCAGTTCCGAAAAAAACTCCCCCGTTTTTTGCTCCAGACGCCCGTCAAGCCCCGCACGCGACAGCTTCAGTGCCGCATGCGTTTTTGCTTCAAGAAGGCTGCCCAGTGCCTCCGCCGCCGAAAGCCCCATCTTGCCTGCCGCAAACGCGCGGCGCGTAAATTCGCCTGCTTCTGCCGCACGCGCGCCTGCCGCAAGAAGTGCCGTCAGCACCTCCTCGGTTACCAAAAGACCTCCGTGACAGGTGATCTCCACCGTGTCCTCGCCCGTAAACGAGCGCGGCGCGCGGAATACCACCGCCATGCCGTCGTCTATACGCTCTCCACAGCCGTCCGCGGCATAGATGTCACCGTATACCATGTGACCTGCTCCAAGCTCCGACAGCCTTTTTTTATTTTTGGGCACAAACACCCTCTCACATATCGAAAGAGCTTCACTTCCGCTGACACGCAAAAGTGCCACACCGCCCTTGCCCCTCGGCGAGGACACGGCGGCTATCGTATCGTATAAATTCATACCTATCTCCTACTTGGTTTCGATCGCCATAAAAAAGGGGGATGTTGGCGAATTGATAATGCGGATCTGCGCCACGCTGTAGCGATAGCGGTCAAGTGTAGACAGATACTCGCACACAAGCCGTCCCTCGGCTTCTCCCTCGGCGTGTCCAGGGTAAACCGCCACGCTCAAAATCGAGTCGCGCCCCAACATCGACACTGCCTCAGCAATGGCAGGCAGCGTAGTCTCTCGCATGGTGGTAATACTCTTGTCGCCCCCGGGCAAATACCCAAGATTGAACATACCCGCACGGATCTCGCCCTTCACGTACTCACGCACCCTGTGATGCGAATCGTGGATCAGCGTGTAATTCTCGGGACAGCCCACCTCACACAGGTGTTTTTTTGTGGATTCCACCGCCGTGCTCTGGATATCAAAAGCGAATACCTTGCCCCGCTCGCCCACGGTCTTTGACAGAAATTCGGTGTCATACCCGTTGCCCATGGTAAAATCCACTGCCGTATCCCCCGTATGCAGATGTGTCAGTATCAGTTGTTTTTGAAGATCAAGAAGTCTGAGCATTTATATTCTCCTTTTATATACGAGGGTGCCTTGCCGCGAAAGGCGATCCACGCGTATTTCCATAGGTCCTTAAGATCGGCGCGATAGGCGGTCCGCTCACCCTCACGGATCACAAACAGCTCGCCTGCCGACACTTCCCTTTTGCAACATTTTAACATGGAACAGTCGCAATTGTCAATGGTTTTCCACAGCTTTTTGTCAGATGTTTTTAAAGGATCAAGGGGAACTTTCCTAAAAAGTTCCCCTTGCGTTCTTTTATTTTACGATCGGCTTGAACGAATTGCTGTTAAAGATGAGCGTGCTGTAGAGCATGAGCACGTCGGCGCTCTTAAACACATTCTCGGGAATGCACTCGTAAAGTCCTTTCCAGTTTTCGGTCACGTTGTAGTCCATCGAACGGATGTCAATGACGTAAATGGTGCGATACGCCTCGGAAAGAAGCGGAAGGATGGCGGAGCCGTAGGAATCGCGGAATACGATCAGCGTCTTATTGTTCGCACACTTGTTGTTCACAAGACGCATCACGGGGTTGCCCGCCGCGCCCGAAAGAAAGACGTTGTAACCGTCCTCACCGTCAAACAGGTCAAGATTGTACATCGGAACCTCCTCGAGCTTCATGCCGCCCTCGTACTTGTAGTTATAGACCTTCACGCCGTCAAGGGCGTCATTGGTAAGATAGGTGATCTTATCGGGCGTGGGATCGAGGGCGCTCTGCCCGTAATATACCCCGTGGAAATCGCCGTTGATCACGTGCTCGACATACTCACCCGAGAGGTGATCTGTAACGCCAAGCCCCTCGGCAAGTGTCATGAGTGCTCCAAGGATCTTTGGCTGATCCCAGTGGGTGTCGGTCTTGTAATAGGATTCCAGATCAAGCGAATCAAATAGGTCGATATACTCGGTCCCCTCAAGTGCCGCGCGGATGTCCGCGACCAGCTTACCGTAATCGGGGCTTGCGTAGCCGTATTTCTGCGAGAAATAGTAGTTTTTGTCGGGAATGACCGAAACAAACTTGTTGCCGGTACCATCCTTGAAATAGGTATCCATGATGTGCGCGAGGATGTCTATGGAACCCTTGACAAAGTCCTCGTTGAAGGTGCTCTCCACCTTGACGATATAGCCGCCCTCCACCGCAAGACCGTTGTTTTCTTTAAGCCCCAGCACGTTCATCTGGAAACGCGCCTTGATGCCGCGGAAAAACTCGCGGAAGGGGAACTGATCCACCACAAAGTCCTCAAAGCCGTCAATGGCGGTCTTGTCCTTGATGGATTCCCACGAGATATCGGTGGGTGCCTGCGCCAAGGGGCGGCGCTCCGCCTCGGACATTTCCTTGGGACTCACGAAGCCGCATACCACGCTCATCACCGTAAAGAATGCGATAAACAGAGTGAAAAGAACGGTGACGATTATATTTTTGGTTTTATTTTGCATCGTAATTTCCTCCGTTTCTTAGAATCTGAAATACAGGAACGGACTGAACGAGCCGTCCACAAAGTAAGCCGTTACGGTCATCAGAATGACGAACACAAAGATCGGCTCAAGAATATTCATCACCTTGCCGCCGAGCGCGGTCGCTTTGATCTTAAGTGCCGTTTGCTTCACCAGAGGCGTTGCGCCAACAATACCGATCACAAGAAGAAGCGAATAGCTCAGAATATAGTAACCCGTCTCCTTTGTAAAGAGGGGCAGACCGTTTCCGCCAAACAGAGCCGCCACGTCGCGGATGGCGCCCGCCGTACCGTTTCCGCTGAAAATAACAAAGCTGACCAGCACGATAAACAAAAGATAAATGTGCGAGAATACCGCAGGAAGCTTATCGAAGAACTTCTTAAGGAAGAACTTCTCAAGCGTTAAGAACAGGGCAAAATACAGACCCCAGATAATGAACGTCCAGTCCGCGCCGTGCCAGAATCCCGTAGCAAACCACACGATCAGGGTATTGAGGATCCAGCGCGGAATCGAAACACGGTTGCCGCCAAGCGGAATATACAGATAGTCGCGGAACCATGAGCCAAGCGACATATGCCATCTTCTCCAGAACTCACCTGCACTCTTGGAGATAAAGGGGTAGTTGAAGTTCTCAAGGAAACGGAATCCGAACATGCGTCCCATACCGATCGCCATGTCGGAGTAACCCGAGAAGTCAAAGTAAAGCTGAAGCGAAATGGCAACGGCGTACACCCAGTAGCCGATCACCGATTGCTCGTCGGATGCCATAAGCGCACGAGCAAGTGCGCCAAAGCTGTCGGCAATGAGAACCTTTTTGCCAAGACCGATGATCAGTCTTGTAACACCGCTCGCAAAGCCCTCAAAGCTGTGCTTGCGCTCCGACAGATCCTCCTCCACCGTGGTATAACGGACGATGGGACCCGCGATCAGCTGGGGGAACAGTGCCACGTAGGTGGCAAGACGGATAAAGCTCTTTTGCACCTTGGCGTCGCCGCGGTAGACGTCCACCGTGTAGCTGAGCGTCTGGAAGGTGTAAAAGCTGATACCGATGGGAAGTGCCAACTTCAGAAGGCTCATGTCACTGCCGAAGATTGAGTTGATGTTGAAAATAAAGAAATCCGCATACTTGAAGTAGCCCAGCACCGCAAGGCTGGATACCACGCTGGTGCAAAGGAAAAGCTTTGCCCAAAACGTGCCGCGGAACTTATCAATGAGAAGTCCGTGAATGTAGCTGGAAAGCGTGGTGGCGACCATCAGAAGCGAATAGGTCGGCTCGCCGTACGCATAGAAGAAAAGGCTTGCGATCAGAAGAATGAAATTCTTGATCTCAAAATAGACAGGCTCTCCCGTCTTTTTGCTGAAGATCTTAAGCTTGAAGGGGGCTAAGAAATACAGAAAAAGGACGGCAGGAAAGAAATAATACAGAAACGGAATGCTCGAAAAAAGCACGCGAATTTCCTCCTTGTTTCTCAGAATAACTACAGCTATGGCGAGACAAGGCTAAGCCTTGCCCCGCCATAACCACCCATGAATTTATGTTGGGGCAAATCCCCGTGAGGCTTACGCCTCGATGATAAGAATCAGAGTTACGCCGTGAGCGCCCCATACGGCATTGGTGCCCTCGAGAGCATTCATGCCAAGGTTATAGTCGCCCCAAGAATCGGGGAACATGCCGTTCTCGATCTGGAATACGTAAGCGGAGATTCCGTCAGCCTTCACAGCAGCGGCGTTGGTGTAGCCCTCAATGGACCACTCAAAGCCATCGATCACGGTAACCTCGTCAAGAACCTCGGCGGTCGCATTTGCGCCGAAAACCTCATTTGCCGCAAGGTAGTCCACTACGTCGCTTGCCAGCGAGAAGGAACCGTTAATGTCCATGTAAGCGCAGAAATCGTTCCAAAGAGTCTCTGCCTTCGAGCCTTCCGCAAACTCAGGAGTGATTTTATCGGCAGAACCGCCCTCGATGCCGGGCATCGTGATGGGGCAAAGAACGGCAAGAACATAGTTGCCATACGCCTCAATGGTTACGTCCTCAGCCTCCATGCAGATCATGAAGCGAAGATCGTAGTTGTCCTCAAGCTGCTTTGTGAAAGCCTTAACGTCTGCGCCCTCCTCAAGCTCAAATACATAACCCATGAAGGCATAGCCGGAAGCCATAGGAGCGAATGCGCCGCAGCTCTTGAAGCCATGAATCTCCTGGGTAAAGCCCTGAAGGTATCCCTCGGACATCGCACCGGGCATTGCCGGGCCAAGTGCCAGACCCGACTCCTTGGAAAGAAGCTCGTAAGCGATGTAATCCGCGCCCGCGCCGGGGTTGGCATCAACAACAGCCTTCATGTCTTCAAAGAAAGCCGCGCCCCACGTACCCTCGTCTACACCGGGATTAACAACGATCTCGGGAGTCTCGGGGGTCTCGGGAGTCTCGGGAGTCTCGGGAGTCTCAACGTTCTCAGGCGTGGACTCGGGCGTGGTCTCTGCCGGCTCGCCGCAAGCGACGAGCGTTACGAACATAAGGATGCAAAGTGCAAATGCAATAAGTTGTTTCATTGGTTGTTTCTCCTTCATATTGTTTTGTTTTACTTTTCAAATGTGATCCGAATATCGGCGGGATCTGCGCCGGCTTTGACCGTGTAGGTCACGCTTCCGTTACCATCGGTCAGCGTCAACGTAGCGTGCTCTGTCATATCGGGTACCCAGTAAACAAGGTCACCCTCCTGTGCTGTACAGGGAAGCATGCGCTGTATGTGCGCACCGCCCTCTACGTACCACACCTCGCCGTGCTCGGCGTCCAGCCTTACCTCACCCTTTGCCCGAATCTCGATGGGGATTCCCGCAGGTGCCTCTGCGGTACGGGCAAGCATACTCGGCGCGACTGAGACGTACATGGTCTCGCCTGCCTCCCTGAGTGCCGTGCCATCCACGCTGATATACAGCTCGGACGGATTGTTTCTGAGCATAAACGTCAGTGCCACCGCGAAGATAAAGCAAGCGGCGATGGATGAGATCGAGCGAACGAATGCCCTGCTCTCTATCACACGCGCCTTTTTGACCGTCGGTGCGTCGGCAAGTATTCTGTCATATAATCCCTCGGGTGCTTTTTGTGATTGATATCTTTCGATATCTTTGGAATCAAACATGCCTTGTGTTCGCTCTCCTTTCCATGGAAAGACAATTGATATCCTTATTCCATACTCTTTTTCAGAAGTTCGCGCCCTCTTAGTAGGCGCATCTTGACCGCTGACACCGAAATGCCAAGTGCCATCGCCGTGTCCTCCACCGTCTTTTGTTCCAGACAGTGAAGCAGGATCACACTTTTATATTTGGACGGCAGTGCATCTACCAATCTTAAGATGTCATGCGCGCCATCGGACGATTCGTCCGCGCGGTCGGCATTTTCATCTAAGGGCGCAAAGCTTCTGGTCTTTTCACGCCGCAGAATATCGAGACTGCGGTTGATGGTCACGCGGATAAACCATGCCTCCTCGTGCTTTCGGTCCGCGAAGATGGGGGCTTTTTCGAGATACTTGACAAAAACGTCGTGCACGGCGTCCTCAGCATCCTCTCGTCGCCCCGTGTGCGAAAGCGCGATTCGGTACAGCATGTCCGCATATCGGCGATAGACCGTTTCGATGCGGTCATGAGCCTTTGGGGAATGTTCCATTTTGATTCCTCCATATGGTAAACGTTCGTAGGTGCGGTTTGGTCACATTTTTTTGAAAAATTTTTTGAAAAATTTTTCTCCATATATTTCCGCACCACAACGAGCACAAATTTCTTCATTATAATTATACATGAAAAGTCATCGCTCGTCAATATCAAAATCATTTTCACTTCAAATTTTGATTTGTTGGACTCTTTCGTTAGCAGGAGAACGTGCCTCCGGCGGGCCGCTTTTTGCAAAAAGCGGC
>JAZNDA010000061.1:0-9466 GCA_045587785.1 Eubacteriales bacterium
GGGAACGAAGGAACCGATCTGCGCCATGACCGTGATCAGCGCCACCTGACGCATATAAGTCGATTTACCCGCCATATTGGGTCCCGTGATAAGCATCAAACGGTTTTTGTCGGTATCCAGATGCGCGTCGTTGGGGACGAAATAGGAATCCTTGACAAACTGCTCCACCACAGGATGCCGTCCTTCTTTTACTGTTATGATGTTTCCGATATCTACCTCGGGACACACGTATTTATTTTTGGACGCCACGGTTGCCAAACTCAGATACACGTCCACATAGGAAATGCTCTCGGCAACAGCGCGTATACGGTCGCTGTTTTCGGCAATCGTCGCACGGATCTGCTGAAAAATATCATATTCGAGCGTACAGACCTTGTCCTTGGCACCGAGAATGGTCGCTTCCATATCCTTGAGTTCTTGCGTTATGTAGCGTTCACAGTTGGCAAGCGTCTGCTTACGGATGTAGCGGTCAGGCACCTGATCGTAAAATGATTTGGTCACCTCGATATAGTATCCGAACACCTTATTATAGCTGATCTTGAGTGTACGGATTCCCGTTGCCTCTTTTTCATCCTCGGCAATCTTGTCGATCCACGCCTGTCCGTTCTTCATGATCGAACGGAGCTTGTCAACGTCCTCGTTGAATCCGTCCTTGATAATGCCGCCCTCGCGAAGAATATACGGCGGCTCGTCCACGATGGAGGAGTCGATCAGTTCATGAATATCATCAAGCACGTCTAAATTTTTGCATATTTCCGCAAGCGCACTGCTTCCGCAGCCCGAAAGCAAGCCCTTCAGCTCGGGCAAAATGGAGACGGTGGATGCTATGGCACGAAGATCCTTGGCATTGGATGTTCCGTAGACCACCTTGGTGATCAGACGTTCAAGATCCAGCACGTGCGAAAGAAGCTCACCGATCTCCTCACGGAGCATAAAGTTTTCAAACAGCTCTCCGACAGCACCCTGCCTTTTGACAATATCCTTGACACTGAGAAGCGGATGCTCGATCCACTTGCGGAGCATTCTTGCTCCGGGTGCCGTATGCGTTTTATCAAGCACCCACAATAGCGAGCCTTTTTTGTCTTTGGAGCGCATGGCTTCCGTCAATTCCAGATTACGGCGGGTGTTGATATCCAGCTCCATGTACTGCCCGTCGCTGTAGACACTCAAATTCTTAATATACGATATATCGCACTTTTGCATCTCGGCAATATAGTCAAGCAACGCGCCCACCGATGCCAAAAGTGAAAAGCTATGGCAGACCGCATCAAAGGTATCTGCACCAAACTGATTTTTCACCGACGTTTTGGCACGCTCTGCTTCAAAGCGGTGCGGTTGATTATCCAACACCATTGCCCTTTGGCGGTCACGGATATAATCGGACAGCCACGGAAGCTTTTCCAAGTTAATATTCAAAAGAATTTCGCACGGCGAATAGGTTCCAAGCTCATTTTTAAGACGGGACTCAAGACTACCGTTTTCAAAGCAGGTGGTATAGATCTCCGCGGTGGAAATATCGGCAAAGCATACGCCCGTTTCGGTTTCTCCCACATAGACCGAACAGATATAATTGTTCTTGGTCTCGGGCAAAAGCTCAGTCTCGATCAATGTACCGGGGGTAACAACACGAATGACCTCTCGCTTGACAAGCCCCTGCGCCGCTTTGGGGTCCTCGGTCTGCTCGCAAATGGCAACGCGGTAGCCCTTTTCTATCAGTCTGCCGATATACACGTCGGCAGCATGAAAAGGAACGCCACACATGGGTGCGCGCTCCGCCTCGCCGCAGTCTTTTCCCGTCAGCGTCAGTTCAAGCACTCTCGATGCCAGAACGGCATCGTCGTAGAACATTTCATAAAAATCGCCGACACGGTAAAACAGCAGATAATCCCGATACTGCTCCTTGATCTCAAAATATTGCGCCATCATGGGTGTCATGGCTCTACCTCTCTTACTCGATTTTAATGACTGCAACCGCCGCCGCAGGTGGAGCAATCGTGTGTGCAGCTGCTCGGAATTTCTCCTGTAATGTTATACATAATGGTAGAATTCACAGCGTTCATCAGATCGTTTACCACAGTCTGTGCCGCATTCAGCTCGACAAACACCTCGTTCTCGGTAATTTCCTTATACAGCGTGTCGATACGCTTTTGGATCATATCGATCAGATGCATATCGCGCTCGGGCTTTACCATCTCGTTTTCCATCGCTTTTTGCTGAACCTCATATTCGATCAGTGCTCTCCCAAGGGTGGCATCCTTTTCGTACGCCTGCTTGGCGGCATCCAAACGCTTTAAGCGCTCATCCTCCTTGAGAACTTTTCCAAGCTGTTCCGCAATTTCAAAAATTTCCATTTTATATACCTCATTTCTTTTCGCCGTAGAGTGCAAATGCCTCTGCGCGCTCAATTTTTACTGTGACAAACTGTCCCTTGTCAGATGCGTCACCCTCGAAGAAAACGATCTTTCCCCCGTCGGTCCTTCCGCTGAACAAGAGAGAATTGGTCTTGCTCTCGCCGTCGCAAAGTACCCTCACCTCGCGTCCGACAAGAGGCAGATTTTTCTCAAGAGAAATTTCATTTTGCAAAGCAAGCAATCTGTCAAATCGCTTGTTTTGCACCTCTCTTGGGATCTGATCCTCCATCTCTGCCGCAGGCGTTCCCTTTCTCGGCGAGTAAATGAAGGAATATATCATGTCAAACTTCACACGGCGAAGCATATCGAGGGTGGCTTCAAAATCCTCCTCGCACTCCCCCGGAAAGCCGACAATAATATCTGTAGTAATCACGACATCGGGCATCTTCTCACGCATGTATGAAACGATCTCCAAATATCTTGCCGTATCGTAATGGCGATTCATATTCTTCAAAATACGGTCACTGCCCGATTGGAGCGGCAGATGAAAATGCTTCGCCACGCGCGGCTTTTGTGCCATGACGTCGATCAACTTTTTGGTCGCATCTTTAGGGTGGCTTGTCATAAAGTTTAGGCGGTAGTCACCCTCAATATCCGCAAGACGCGATAGTAGGTCGGCAAAATCTATTTCCTCGGAAAGCCCCTTTCCGTAAGAATTGACATTCTGACCAAGAAGTGTGATGTCTCGGTAGCCCGATCTGATAAGTCCCTGCACTTCCTCGTATACCGCGTCACACGGGCGGCTTCTCTCTCTGCCTCTGACGTACGGCACGATGCAATACGAGCAGAAATTATTGCATCCGTACATAATCGATACCCACGCGCGGTAGGCACTTTCCCTATCGATCGGAATTCCCTCCACCACGGTATATTCTGCCTCATCGGGGCAATATATACGTTTTTCTTTTTCACGCTTTTCGCACAAAAGCTGAGGCAAACGGTGAAGCGAAGACGTACCAAAGACAAAATCCACATACGGGTATCTGAACTTGATATCGTTCACACGGTGCTCCTGCGTGACCATACAGCCGCAGACACCGATCATCAACCCTTGATTTTTCGCTTTCAGATGCTTATACTGACCAATGGTCGACAGTGCCTTTTGCTCGGCATGCTCGCGGATGGCGCAGGTATTGACCAAGATCAGATCCGCTTCCTCGGGGCTTGGCACAGAGACATACCCCATTGCCAAAGCAAGACCTCTGAGCTTTTCGCTGTCGGCTTCGTTTTGCTGGCAACCGAAGGTGGCAACTAACACACCGCGGCATCTTCCCGTTTCTTTTTGATAGTCGTCGTTCCACGCGCGCACCTTAGCAATATATTCATTTTGTTCGCTTATTTGATGTAGCGTTTGGATTTTCATTGTAACAAAAACTTCTTTCTTAGCATGACATGAAATATCATTTTATTATACTATAAAAAGCAAAAAAAGTCAAGAACAAATTACCGTTCTCGGAAAATCTCTTGATGTACGGAAAATCTCGAAAAATTATTGTCCCATCTTTTCTTTTTGCCGCAAAAATAAAGGATTGACAAATTGGGCAAAATATGGTATACTGGTGAAAAATTGTTGTAAAGACAACATTTGGAGGGGCTATGCAACATCGATTTCGCACCTTCACTCTAATGAGTGCTCAGATCACCCGCTGTCTGCGCCGCATCAAAACCGAGGAAATGGCAGACATCAAGCTCAAAAGCAGACATGTGTCCTGTCTGCATTATCTGCACCACATCGG
Source organism: Eubacteriales bacterium (assembly GCA_045587785.1). Taxonomy (GTDB): domain Bacteria; phylum Bacillota; class Clostridia; order Oscillospirales; family CAG-272; genus RGIG8775. The sequence goes on from JAZNDA010000061.1 coordinate 4,148, forward strand.
TCCGATGACGGCAAGAGAGCTTTGCGACATCTGCGAGGAGGACAAGGCAAACATTTCCCGTTCCATGGATCATCTTGAAAAAAACGGCTATCTCACTCCCCTTCCCGAAAAAGAAGGACGCTACAAACGCCACTTTATGCTGACGGAAAAAGGAACTGAGGCGGCAAGGATCCTCGACGAAAAGATCGACCGCATACTGGCGATCGCGGGGCAAGGCATTTCCGAAGAGGATCGCATCATCATGTATACAAGCCTTGCCAAGATCAGTGCCAATCTGCAGCGTATCTGCGACAAATATGATAATAAATAAGGAGAAACATTATGCGCGATTTTATAATCTTTACTGACACGGGATGTGACCTTTCCCCCTCTCTTCTTACCCAAGCGGGCGTGAGCTACGAGAGCCTTACTTTCCGCTTTGACGGAGAGCAACAGGAATACAAAAACGGAGAAATGGAGGCAAAAGCCTTTTATGACAAAATGCGCAAAGGCGGCGTAGCCAAGACGGCGGCGATCAATAAGGAGACGTTTGCCATCGCCTTTCGCAATATCCTTGACGCGGGAAAGGACATTCTCTATATCGGCTTTTCCTCGGGTCTGAGCACCACGTACAATTCAGCCCGTCTTGCCGCACTTGAGCTTAAAGAGGAATACCCCGACGCGAAGATCCTTGTTGTCGATACCCTTGCCGCCTCGGCAGGTCAGGGGCTTCTGGTTGATCTCGTGACAGAAAAGAAAAGAGCGGGCGCGGATATTGATGCCTGCGCGGCATATCTCGAAGAGATCCGTCTGAATATGTGCCACTGGTTTACGGTGGACGATCTGGTATATCTCAAGCGTGGCGGACGTGTCAGTGCTACTGCCGCATTTTTTGGAAACGCGCTTGGCATCAAACCCGTTATGCACGTGGATAATGAGGGGCATTTGGTACCCGTGCTCAAGGTGCGCGGAAGGCGAACCGCGATAGGCACCATGGCGGATAAGCTGGGCGAAAGCGCACTTGACCTTGAGAACGGAAAGGTATATATCTCGCACGGTGACTGTCTTGCCGATGCCGAGTACCTAGCCTCGATCCTTGACGAAAAATACGGCGTGCACGTCGATCTCATTACGGACGTCGGCGCGGTCATCGGAGCACACTCGGGTCCTGGGACCCTGGCGCTCTTCTTCCTTGGTAAGGAAAGATAAGGTGGCGTCATGGCAAAAAACAAACAGAAAAAAAGCACGGGCAGTCTCAAATATCTGCGAGGTCTGCTTCTCAAAAAAATGGTCAAGGGCGGTGCAAAGCAGCTCCGCACCAACGCCGACGAGGTCAACAAACTGAACGTATTCCCCGTTCCCGACGGCGACACGGGCGACAATATGCGAATGACCATTGAAAGCGGCCTTACCGCCATTGAAAACATTGATTCCGACAACCTTGCCGAGATCATGCGCGCCCTATCCCACGGTATGCTTTTAGGTGCACGCGGCAACTCGGGCGTTATCCTTTCACAGTTCTTTGCAGGCATCTCCAAGGGACTTGAGACCTCGCAAAAGGCAGATCCCGCAGCACTCGGTCACGCATTCGAAATGGGTGTACAGCAGGCGTATTCCTCCGTTGTCACCCCCACCGAGGGCACCATTCTCACCGTGGCGCGCGAGGCGGTGGAATACGCCACTTCCCGTATCACGCCCGAAAGCACCATTCGCACCTTTTTCTCCGATCTTGTAAATGAAATGCACCGCTCTCTCGATCGCACCCCCGAGCTTCTCACCGTTCTCAAGGAAGCAGGCGTGGTTGACAGCGGTGGCGCAGGACTTTTTTACATTATGGACGGCTTTAACCGTGCTCTCCATGGGAAGGATATTCCGGACACAGCAGAAGAAACTGCCCCCGCACCTGCGTCAACACCCGCCGCTCCCACAGCCTTTGCCTTTGACAAGGACAGCGTGATGACCTATGGCTATTGCACCGAATTTTTGCTTCAGCTCCAGACCTCCAAGACCGACGTTGATCACTTTGATCTTGAGGCTCTTAAAGCCTTTCTTGGCGAGCACGGTGACTCCATCGTCGCGTTTCTCATTGACAGCATCGTAAAAGTACACGTTCATACCTTTACCCCCGAGACCGTTCTCGGTCATTGCCGCAAGTTTGGCGAATTTCTCACCGTAAAGATTGAAAACATGTCGCTCCAGCACACCTCTCTTGAAGAAAACGAACCGTCTTCCGCCGCTCCCGAGCAAGCGTCCGACACCCCCAAGAAGACCTATGGTGTGGTTGCCGTTTGCAGCGGCAATGGTGTTGAAAAGCTGTATACCGATCTGGGCACGGACGCGATCATTCGCGGCGGTCAGACGCACAATCCTTCGACAAATGAGTTCCTTGAGGTCTTTGCTACGATTCATGCCGAGCATATCTTTGTTTTCCCCAACAACGGAAACATTCTGATGGCAGCAGGACAGGCAGCTGAGCTTTACGAGGATGCACAGGTTCACGTCATAGAATCCAAAAGCGTGGTGACGGGCTATGCGGCTCTGTCTTGTCTTGACGTGACCAACAAAAACGTGGATGACAATATTGCGGCAATGAACGATGCCTTGGCGCGCGTAACAGCAGGCTTTGTCTCGCCCGCCATCCGCGATACACAGATGAACGGTGTGACCGTACACGTCGGCGACACCATCGGCATCATAGGCAAGGAGATCGTTGTATCCGACAAGGATCGCATCACCGCCACCTGCGCACTGGCGACAGCAATGCTCGCACTGCCCGATAAATTTATGCTTACCGTTTTCTGCGGTGCCGATACCGAAACAGCCGAGCGCGAGGCTCTGGAGATCAAGCTCCGAGAGCAACACCCCGATGCCGAGATCTATTTCATAGACGGCGGACAGGAGATCTTCCCTTACCTACTCGCATCAGAATAAAAAATATAACCACCGACCAAGTGATAAAAAAAGTCCTAACGGCTTCACTTGATCGGTGGTTTTGACTTTAAAAACCGTATTTTTCGCAATTTGGTTCAATGATCTGCTTGTTGCAGTCATTGCCGCCCGAGAAATTCTCTCTCTTGAGAATGCCCGAGGTCATACCGAGCGAAAGCATTTTTTCCACAACGCAAGAGGTAATGCTCCACATAATGTAATTGGATGCCATACCCGATGCCACATCGAATCTCCCCTTTGGGACACAAAATGAACGCATGAAAAATGTCGAACAAAAATGTGTAAAAGCACTTGATATTTTGTGCTGTTTGATGTATAATAATATTCGATCACCATGGGGACGTAAGGGTTTCGACGGGGATTTTGAGATATGATAAGCGGGTAGAGCCGAGCAACTCTTTAAACGGCTTAAACTTAAAATTAAACGCTAACAATAAAGTAGCAATGGCTGCCTAAGGGCAGTGCCGCAGTCATAAGACTGCCCGTTCACCCGAGGAGTATCGCGGCCTCGGCTTGAGCGTCAAGTAGCGATGCACGTGCATGGGCGGTTCGCTCTTGAACCCATCACGCAGAAAAGGGCTACCCGAATTTGAAGTCTGTCTGTTGACGGCAAACAAGGGGAATCTTAAATAACAGACTGCACCCGAAGAAAGTTGTATCAAGAGGTTTTCGGACGGGGGTTCGACTCCCCCCGTCTCCCCCAAAAATTAAAAAGCCTTGAAATCATTAGGTTTCGAGGCTTTTTGTTTTGTCTGTTTTGGGCTGTTTTTGGTCATTTTGTTACATATTTTTGTTACACATTTTTTCTTGTTGTGATAATGGGCAGTTACGTGCCGTCTACACTAAAAACTTCAAGGGGTCTGCCGATTTCGGCAGACCCCTTTTTCTGGATTGGTCTATTCCATTACATCAATTTGAGGTAAAGCTCCTTGATCTCCTCTACGCTGGTCTCGCGGGGATTGCCCGGACGGCAAGCATCTGCAAAAGCAGACTCGGAAAGGAAGTCAAGATCCTCCGCCTTCACGATCTCCTTAAGGTCTGCAGGAATTCCCACGTCAAGAGAAAGCTGCTTGACTGCATTGATAGCTGCGGCTCTTGCCTGCTCGGTTGTCATTTCGGAAACACCCTCGACACCCATTGCTACGGCAATATCTCTGTACTTCTCGCCCGTTGCGGGAGCGTTATACTCCATAACGGTGGGAAGAATGATGGCATTGGCAACACCGTGAGGCGTATCGTAAAGCGCGCCGAGAGGATGCGCCATAGAATGTACGATACCAAGACCTACGTTGGAGAAGCCCATACCCGCGATATACTGACCCAGAGCCATGCCCTCGCGACCCTCGTCGGTATTGGCAACCGCGCCGCGCAGGCTCTTTGCAATGATCTCGATCGCCTTGATATGGAACATATCGCTCATTTCCCAAGCGCCCTTCGTGATATAGCCCTCGATAGCGTGGGTAAGCGCATCCATACCCGTAGCGGCGGTAAGTCCCTTGGGCATGGTAGCCATCATATCGGGATCTACAACGGCAACAACGGGAATATCATGAACGTCTACACAAACCATCTTGCGGTTGTTCTGCGCGTCGGTAATAACGTAGTTGATGGTTACCTCAGCCGCGGTACCTGCCGTGGTGGGCACTGCGATAATGGGGGTGCACTTATTCTTGGTGGGGGCAACGCCTTCAAGGCTTCTTACGTCAGCAAACTCGGGATTCTCGATAATAATTCCGATTGCCTTTGCCGTATCCATAGACGACCCGCCGCCGATGGCAACGATACAGTCCGCGCCGCTCGCTTTGAAAGCCTTCACACCATTCTGAACGTTCTCAATGGTAGGGTTGGGCTTGATGTCACTGAACAGGTCATACTTGATGCCTGCCGCATCCAAAACGTCGGTGACCTTCTTTGTCACCTCAAACTTGATAAGGTCGGGGTCGGAGCAAACGAGCGCCTTCTTAAAGCCCCGTGCGTTGATCTCAGTGGCGATCTCCTTGATCGCGCCCTTTCCGTGGTAGCTGGTTTCATTGAGTACAAAACGATTTGCCATTTTCCATTCTCCTTTTATTATTTCGGCAACAAAATGACTTTGCCAATTTTTTCACAATTATTATACCATTTTTTTTTTAACATGTCAATACACAAGCGGCAGTTTTATACAAAATTTCAACTTCTCCGTATTTGTCAGATTACAATATTTTTTCAAAACGGTTGACAAACCCGCAAATATAGTGTATAATAATGGCGGTAAGAATTCAATTTGAAAATGGAATATCTTTTACATGACTGACGGATTTGCGGGTCACCGCGGGGGAATGTAAAAGTTAGGGTGACAGTAGATATCCGAACTCGTTTATAAAAGGCATATTTTGCGCCATTCATCGTCAA
>JAZNDA010000062.1:0-9558 GCA_045587785.1 Eubacteriales bacterium
GGATGCCATCGAGGCCAACAACCTCACTGCCGAGCGCTTTGTCATCACCAACCCCGCCATCAACGGCAAGCGTCTGGGCGACCTCAAGCTGCGTCAGACCTTCAATGTCACCATCTCGCGCATCAGTCGTGCTGGTGTAGACCTCATCGCCGAGCCACACCTGCTGCTCCAGCTGGGCGACCGCGTAGTCGTAGTGGGCAAGCCCAAGAGCATCGAGAAGATTTCGCGCCTCATGGGCAACTCGGTGAAGCGTCTCGAAGAGCCCAACCTCGCAGCCATCTTCCTTGGCATCGCCCTCGGTGTGGTGCTGGGCTCACTGCCCATCTTCATCCCCAACGTGCCCGTGCCCGTGAAGCTCGGTCTTGCCGGAGGTCCGCTCATCGTGTCTATCCTCATCAGCAAGTTTGGCCCCCAGCTGAAGCTGGTGACCTATACCACCTCGTCGGCCAACAAGATGATACGTCAGATCGGTATCACGCTGTTCCTCGCCTCGGTGGGCATCGGTGCTGGCGACGGCTTCATCGACACCATCATGAACGGTGGTTACTGGTGGATACTCTATGGCTTCCTCATCACCGTCATCCCCTGCCTCATCATCGGCGTTGTGGCCCGTATGAAGTGCAAGCTCAGCTACTTCACCATTGCTGGACTCATCTCCGGTGCCATGACCGACCCTCCGGCCCTCGCCTACAGCAATGAGATATGCGGCAACAACCAGGCCTCGGTAGCTTACTCTACCGTATATCCGCTCACCATGTTCCTGCGTGTGGTGACGGCACAGATACTGGTGCTGATGGCGCTGTAAAAGAATTGAAAATTGAGAATTAACTAAGCATGACATTCCTCACCTCAGGTAACATCCTCCTCATAGGCTCAGTGCTGCTCTTCGTGAGCATCGCCGTGAGCAAGACCAGTGCGCGATTCGGTGTGCCCACCCTGTTGCTCTTCCTCTTCGTGGGTATGCTCTTCGGCACCGACGGCTTCGGCATACAGTTCGACGATATGCGCGGTGCCCAATTCGTGGGTATGATAGCCCTCTGTATCATCCTGTTCTCGGGCGGTATGGACACCAAGTTTGCCGAGATCAAGCCCGTGCTTGGCCCCGGACTGGTGCTCTCTACCGTAGGCGTGCTGCTCACAGCCCTGTTCACGGGTGTCTTCGTGTGGTGGCTGTCGGGGATGTCGTGGAGCAGCGTGGGATTTGCCTTGCTCCCCTCGTTGCTCTTGGCCGCCACGATGTCGTCTACCGACTCGGCATCGGTGTTTGCCATCCTGCGCTCGCAGAACATCAACCTGAAGCACAACCTGCGCCCCATGCTTGAGCTGGAGAGCGGAAGTAACGACCCCATGGCCTATATGCTCACCATCGTGCTCATCCAGTTCATCGGCGGCGATGTGAGCGGTGCGGGCAGCATACTGCTCACCTTCGGGCAGCAGTTCGTGTTTGGTGGTGCCATCGGCTACGGCGTGGGCAAGCTGGCCGTGTATATCATCAACAAGCTGAACCTCGACAACAAGTCGCTCTACTCTGTCTTCATGCTTGCGGTAGCCTTCTTCACCTTCGCGTTCACCGACCTCTTCAAGGGCAACGGCTACCTGGCGGTATACATCGCCGGCATGATCATCGGTAACTCCAAGATTGCCAACCGCAAGGAGGTATCCACCTTTTTCGATGGGCTGACGTGGCTCTTCCAGATCGTGATGTTCATCCTCCTCGGTCTGCTCGTCAACCCCAAGGAGATGCTTGCTGTGGCTCCCGTGGCCTTGCTCATCGGTGCGTTCATGATCTTCGTGGGACGTCCGCTCAGCGTGTTCCTCAGTCTGCTCCCCTTCCGCGGCCTCACGGGACGCTCGCGCCTGTACATCTCGTGGGTAGGCCTGCGCGGTGCTGTGCCCATCATCTTCGCCACCTATCCCGTGGTAGCTGGCATCGAGGGGTCGCATCAGATATTCAACATCGTATTCTTTATCACCCTCCTCTCGCTCATCTTGCAGGGCACTACGCTGCCCTTCTTTGCCCGCAAGCTAGGCCTCTCGGCTCCGATGGAGAAGACGGGTAATGACTTCGGCGTGGAGCTCCCCGACGAGATAGATACCGACCTCACTGACCTCACCGTCACCGCCGAGATGATTGCTGATGGCGATACGCTGAAGGAGATGAACCTGCCCCAAGGCGCCTTGGTGATGATCGTGAAGCGCGGCACCGAGTTCCTCGTTCCCAACGGCTCGCTGCACCTGCAGGTGGGCGACAAGTTGCTGCTCATCTCGGAAGGGGAGAAGGGAAATTAAAACCGCACCGCTCATCCGTCCCCTGTTGCACTGTCCCGGCTGCGCTTTACCGCACAAAACCGATTGGAAACTCCGCTCGGCAAACTTGGAATAAAAGCAAGCCGGTTCTAAATATTTTTGCTAAAATTTTTGTTTTAGTGTTAGATTGCGTAATTTTGCAGTGATAGCTGCGTGCAGCAAGCGCATGAGCACATGAAGAAGCTGATAGGACTTATCTTTGCCCTACTGGTGTGTGGCCTAGTGGCCGCTCATCGGGTGGCGGATGGCGGGGCAGAGCGCTCCGCGAGCGAGATGACATGTGCAGTGGCTGCGGCGGTCGACAATTCTTCAACCCACCATACCCTGGCAGCTTCCGAGGATGGCAGCCTGGCGCTGCAGCGCCTGCTCGATGGGGTGGCGGTCATCGTGCCCAGTGCCGATATGGCTGCTGGCAAGACCTCAGCGAAGAACGACTGCGGCAAGTGGTGCAGGGAGCGTGGCGGCAGGCTGCGCGGGCATACGCGACGAGCCTCAGAGGAGGTTGCGCTGTACAGCTCAGGCGTGGCGGCTTTTGCCAGAGCCATTGACCACTATGTGTATGCCTTCAGGCATATTATCATTTAGCATACGTATCGTAGTATCGTGAGTGCATGCACCCTTGGCGGATGCGCTCGTTTGTGGCGTTGAGGCACCTGCGGGTGGCTCGGGGCTGCGGTTTATCCATATATTTTATTCATCGGGGCCTCCTCTGCGCGGCATAGGGGTGCCGTATATTAACATAAAAAGTGGTATTAGATTCTTATGATACTGACAATGATAATCCTGTTTGCGCTGGGGTATATGTGCATTGCGCTGGAGCATAGAATAAAGATTGACAAGTCGGCCACGGCGCTGGCCATGTTTGCCGTGATATGGTCGGTATATGCACTGGCATCGGGCGATGCCGACACGGGCAGCAAGCTGCTGGAGCACCTGGGCAGCACCTGCGAGACACTCGTATTCCTCATCGGTGCCATGACCATCGTGGACCTGATAGACCGGAATGGTGGATTTAGCATCATCACCGACCACATCACCTCGCGTAACAAGATCACGCTGCTATGGACGCTGGCCTTCATCACCTTCTTCATGTCGGCCGTGCTGGACAATATGACTACTACCATCATCATGATCATGATGTTGCGAAAGCTGGTGCCTACATTGCGCGACCGATGGATATATGCGGGCGTCATCATCATTGCGGCCAATACGGGTGGTGCGTGGTCGCCCATAGGCGATGTCACCACCATCATGCTGTGGATGCGCGGCAACGTCTCGGCCGGCAGCCTCATCCTTTACCTCATGGTGCCGTGCCTGGTATCGATGGTGATACCCGTAGTGATGGCCATGAGAAAGTTGCGTGGGGGTACACTGATGCTGCCTCAGGTGGAGGCGGGGACCCCCCCGCCCCCCCGCGGGGGGGCGCGGCGGCAGGGAATGCCTTCTGACACTTAGCCGCAGCAGCAGCAAAGGAGCAGGAGGGCGATGATGATGATCCAGACGATGTTATCGTCAAACAGATTGCAAAGACAGTTGTTCATACAGATACCTCCAAAGATAGTAGCGAGTGGGTATCATTCCCATCTCACTATTATCATATGTGAAGTGTGGAAAATGGTGAGGATTTTTGTCGAACAGAACGGCGCACCCTTGGTCAAAGCGGGTGCGCCGTCTTGCTTTATTTAGATTCCGCCGCGGAGGCGGTCTTCATTTCCTCTGCCAGCTCAGCGTTTTTGTTGACTTCCTCGGGATCGTGATAGGTGGGAACCACCTGTTTCATGGCTTGCTTGACCGCCTCGGGAGAGCCGTCCTTCACGGCGTCCTCAAGGATAGACAATTTTTCTGCGACTGCTTCGCGCCCAAGGCCTTTGTCACGCTCCACAAAGATCATATTATTTTCGGTCTTGTCCAGCTCCTCGGTCTTGACAAGAAGCTCCTCATACAGTTTTTCGCCTTCTCTCAGACCAATTTCCTTGATGTCAATATCTTTGTAAGGCACCAGACCGCTCATGCGGATCATGTCCTCAGCGAGCTTGAGGATCTTGACGGGCTTGCCCATGTCAAGCACGTAAAGCTCACCGTTCTTTGCTATAGAGCCTGCCTCAAGGACCAGCTGTGCCGCCTCGGGGATGGTCATGAAATAGCGAATAATGCGGAAATCGGTGATGGTGATGGGACCGCCGCGTTTGATCTGTCGGCGGAACAGGGGAATGACCGAACCGTTGGAACCAAGGACGTTACCAAAGCGAACGGCCGTAAATTCAGTCGCGCTTTGCTCGCGGCTTTGCACGATCATTTCACACATGCGTTTGGAGGCACCCATGATGTTGGTGGGGTTGACTGCCTTGTCGGTGGACACCATAATAAACTTTTTGACACCGAACTTTTCGGCAGCGTTTACCACGTTGAGGGTACCGAATATGTTGTTCTTGACGGCTTCCGCACAGCTATGCTCCATGAGGGGAACGTGCTTGTGTGCGGCGGCGTGTACTACGATGTCGGGACGGTAGGTCTGTATGACCTCGTCCACACGTCTCGCTTCGCGCACCGAGGCGATCTCGACCACAAAGTCGAGCGAATCCGCATATTTGAGCTTCATCTCCTGCTGGATGTCATAGGCATTGTTTTCGTAAATGTCAAGAACGATCAGCTTTTTCGGGTTGAATTTAGCAAGCTGACGGCAGATCTCACTGCCGATGGAGCCGCCGCCGCCCGTAATCAGAATGGTTTTGTTACGGTAATAGCTTCCTGTTTTTTCGCTGTTGATCTGAATGGGATCGCGGAACAAAAGGTCCTCGATCTTAAAGTCACGGATAACGGGCTTTTTATTTTGGTCATAGGTTGCCGGATATTCTGTGCTCTCCTCGGTGAAGGGGGATTCGTAGATCATGACCTTGAAGCCTTCCTGCGAGTATCTATCGAATATCAACTGTCGCTTAGCGGCAACACGGTCGGGAAGGGCAACGATGACGTGGGTAATGTTTTGCTTTTTGAGTATGTACGGCGCATTTTCGGGCGCATAGATCTTAAGGGTATTGACCGTTCTTCCGATCTTTTCTTTGTCATGGTCAACAAAGCAGCACGGAAGATATACCGTCTCCTTGCTTGAGAGAAGCTCCTCTGCAAGACAGCTTCCTACGGTGCCGGCTCCGATGATGGCTGTGCGATACTGTGTGATGGCAGTATCTCCGGATCTGTCGTGCGTCACAAAACGGCGGTAGAGATACTGATAGACAAAGCGTTCGCAAAGGGTAGCCAGACAGCCCGTGGAGGCAAGCGAGAGTATTTGCCAAAAGGTCAGATCAAAGCGTGCGGGAAGGGTTGCTTTGGAAAGTACGAGATATACGACGCTTCCTGCCATGTCAGCCAGTACGATACGAATGTACGAGGCGACCGAGGCGTAACGTACGATCTGACCGTAACAGCCCAAGACAAATCTTGCTATATAGATGCACGTGATAAGTGAGATGAGACCGAAGATGTTAATACTGTCTTTGCCGAGCAAAATAAAAATAGTGGCACCGATGATAAACGCCATAAAAAGGTCTACTGCCAGAAGGATAAGCTTTCTGGATTTTAATTTGTCAAGAAATTTAAACATGTGCAGCCCCTTATCTTTTAAATTTTGGCTCCAAAAAAAATTTATACCTAATTATCATTATATCACACAAAAAAATGTTTGTCAATAGCAAAAAATTGGTGCAAACATGATAATAAAAAGTGAAAAAGCGTGAAAAATCTTGACAGGAAAGAAAAAAGAGAATATAATAAGAAAAACAAACTGCCTATTCAGGGCTTTTAAGCACCGAGGGTGCAGAAAGGGGTAAATATGAAACACGGATTTTGTGTGATCGGATACGGAGGAATGGGCAATTGGCACGTTGAGCACGCGCAAAAGAGCGACGTGCTGAATATGGTTGCCGTTCATGATATAAAAGAAGAAAGAAACGTTTTTGCGGAGCAAAAGCGAGGCGTCAAGGCGTACAGAAGCCTCGATGAAGTTTTGGCGGACAAGAGCATCGACATCGTGACGATCGCAACGCCCAACGATGTGCATGAGAGTCTTGCCATAGCCTGCATGGAGGCAGGCAAGAACGTCATTTCCGAGAAGCCCGTAACGCTGTCGGTGGTGTCTCTTGAGCGGATGATCGCCGCGTCGGAAAAGTACGGCGTGAAATTCTCGGTGCATCAGAACCGCAGATGGGACGCTGACTATCTGGCGATGAAGCAGCTGTTTGAAAACGGCACGATCGGTGATATTCTGAATATCGAATCGAGAGTGCAGGGCTCGCGCGGTATTCCCGGCGATTGGCGAGGAATCAAGCAGTACGGCGGAGGTATGCTGTACGATTGGGGCATTCATATGATCGACCAGCTGATGATGCTGTTTTCCGACGTTAAGCTGAAATCGGTGTTCTGTGAGTTTGACCATATTACCACCAATGAGGTGGACGACGGTTTTAAGCTGACGATGTGGTTTGAGAACGGCGCGCGCGCACACGTCGAGATCGGAACCTATAACTTTATCGCGCTTCCTCGTTTCTATATTCAAGGCAAACACGGCACGGCGCTGATCCCCGATTGGGGCAAGCCCTGTCAGGTAGTGGAGTGCTTTGGTTGGGAGGAGCAGAACGTTACGCCCATTCAGGCGGCGGCGGGTCTCACCAAGACCATGGCACCCCGTAACGAGGTGACGACCAAGACCTACGAGATCGCGCTTCCCGAATCGGATGTGCACGATTATTACCGCAATTTCTGCGCCGCGATCGAGGGCAGAGAGGAGCAGATCGTCACGCACAAGCAGATGCTTCGCGTGATGCGCGTGATCGAGGCGGCATTCGAATCGGTAGAGAAAAAACAGTTGATCGCTTTTGAGGAATAAACGAATAATGTATTACCCGCTGTCGCAGTGACGGCGGGTATTTTTGTATAACGAAAAACCCGCCATAGTGAACGAAATGGGGTTCACTTTACTAAGCGGGTGGTTCGATAGAAGCCATTGCCTATGAAACAGCCGATCTCGGTTAAAGGGATGATGAGTTATTCATAAGCATTTATTTCCTATATTGCTGTAATTTCATTGGAAGCTATGATCTCGGTCACAATGTCGGCGTCTGCCTTTTTTATGAGGGACGCAAGACGGGGGAGAGAGATATTTTCGGTGTAGTAGTGGCCTGCCTCAATGAGGTTGATGCCGTTTTCCTTTGCCTCGGACATTTGGTGGTAGCCAAGGCGACCGCTGAGATATGTGTCGGCACCTGCCGCTTTTGCCGCCGAAATAAAGTCCTCACCGCCGCCGCCCAGCACCGCCACGCGTCTGACGGGAAGATCGCCCACAGAGAGCACAAAGGGTGCGCCAAGTGCTTTTTTGACCTGCTCGGAAAATTCGGTAAGCGTGCAGGGGGCGACGTTGCCTATTCTGCCCATTGGCTGTTCACTCTCGTTTCCGAAGGGCTCGGCATCTTGCAAGTCCAGCGCATCTGCCAGCGCATCGTTGACACCGCCCACCAGCGCGTCAAAGCGCGTGTGAAAGGACATGGCGCAAATGCCGTTCTGAATCAGTGCGATCAGCTTTCTCGGCACCGCGTTTTGGGGATCGATCGCCTTTACGGGGCGAAAGACAAGCGGATGGTGCGAGAGGATGACGTCAAAGCCACCGCGAATGGCGTGCTCTATCACACGCTCGGTGATGTCAAGCGTGACCAGCACGCGTTTTACGGATTTCTCGGGCAACGGACAGCACATAAGACCGTCATTGTCCCACTCGGCGGACAGTGAGCGGGGAATGGCGCGGTCAAGCGAGCGATATAGATCCATAGCACTTATCATAGCGGCATCTCCTTTTGGTAGTTCTTTATTTCGGTGAGCAGGGCATATTCCTCGTCTGCATATAGGCCTGCGGATGTTTTGGCGCGGTATATCTCGGTGAGCGTTTTTTGCTTACTCTCAAGCAGGCGGCTGAGAAGTGCACCGCCTCTCCCCAGATTATGTTTGCCCACAAAAAGCCCAAGCGGCGTATCATGTCGCGCCTTGCCGTCAAAAGACGCGCACAGTGTTTGATAGATGCGGCCTTGATCTTCAGTAAGACATTCGTCCATGATGTCAAAGCCGTTCTCATAAAGATAGGCGCGCAAGATCTCGGGCTTGGTCATGGGCTGGAGTACCAGACGGATGTCTGCATCCTTTATCCACGGTGCCGCGGCAAGAATGGACGCGATCAGCTCACCGCCCATGCCGAAAATGATAATGTCGGTGGGGGTGTAGGGTGCGATATGTTCAAGTCCGTCTGACAGGCAGGTGGGGATGCGGTCGCACAACCCATTCTCGCGTATGTTTGCCGCGGCAATAGCAAGCGGACCCTTACCGATGTCGGCGGCAACCGCGCCGCGTATCTTGCCGATCTGACAAAGATAAATAGGGAGATAGGCATGGTCTGTGCCGATGTCGGCAACAAAAGCGCCCTCCCTCACGTACGGCACGGCGCTCATCAATCGGTTACTCAGCGGTGGTAAAGACATGACCACACCTCCTTTTTTGAAAAACGGACGCCGAGGGAAGCTTTTTGGGGCTTTCTCGGCGTTCTTGCGATTTTACGCTTTCTTGGATGCAAGCAGATCGTTGATCTTTTTTACCAGCTCGTCAGCGTCGGTTCCGTGAACGGCGCAAGCCTCAGCTACGGTCTCGCCGCGGGATGCGGGGCATCCGAGGCAGTGCATGCCGATCTCAAAGAAAAGACGTGCCGTGTCGGTATCATAGTCCAGAATATCGCCGATAATTGAATCCTTGGTTACTGTCATTGTTTGTTCCTCCGTTTTTATATTTTTCGATTTATTATAGTACTTTTTCCCCTCTTTGTCAACTCTATTCTTCCATTTTATCAATAAAAAATGCCAAAATCCTTGACAGAGCAAAAAAAATATGGTATACTGTGCTAAATGCAAAGAACGAGAGTAGTATGTGTTCTACCTGTCTACAGAGAGCAAGCGGTTGGTGTGAGCTTGCGGCAGACGCACGGAAGTCGCTCGGGAGCAGTGCCCTTGAAGGGAGTAGGGGGCAACGGATCTCTCCGTTACAGAGCAATGAGTGCGCCCTTTTTGGGCGAAATCAGGTGGTACCGCGTTCCCACGTCCTGATCATAGGGCGTGGTTATTTTTTTTTGCAGAGGAGAACGAGCCTCCGGCGGGGCGCTTTTTGAAAAAAGCGCCGCAAAAACTTTCACAGAATTGGTTTGCACAAACCTCATGTCATTTT
>JAZNDA010000063.1:0-2197 GCA_045587785.1 Eubacteriales bacterium
AAAAGCTCTGCTTCACGGTCGCCGCCTGTAAGCTGTCCGAGCTTACCGCTACTCTTCGTTTTGTCAAACATATTCTCAAAGCCGTGCTCCCCACGGCAAAGTTCTCTGATTGCATGAATCATATCCATGATCGTATCCTCGCTTTCTATTTGGTGGTATTCTAAGTATCAATTAATTCTTCAGTGCATAGGAACCCAAATCCTTGACCTTTTTCTTTGTTTCCTTGGACATATAATCACCGCAAAGACTAAATGAACCGGCTTTCAAAGCCACGCCGTGTGGGCGATCGCTTTGGAAACGAATATCCTGAATATGGCATGCGAAAAAAGCCTTTGATTCAACGCTGATATAGTCAGGGAGATGAAGAGTTTTTATGGACGTACATCCCGAAAAAGCATAAGGGCTTATTGTCTCAACCTTTTCCGGAATAATCAATTCGGGACCTATGTTTTCGCAGGAAGCAAATGCAGATTGTTCGATGGTGCGTAGCTCTGCATTGAAGCGAACCTCTTTTAAGTTCATGCATTTTTCAAAACAGGCTGCCGGGATCTTTTTGATTCCCTTGGGAACGACCAAAACAGGGTTTTGGGCAAAATGCGCATCCTTTTCAGCTTTAGTCATACCCAAAAGCTTGTTCCAAATGTCTGCATCGCTTTCGGTCACTTTTTCAACCGCAGGTGCGGAAGCCACCTTTTTCGTAACACCTGTCGCAACGGATGCTTTTTTCTCGGCTCTTGGTTTAGCGGTCGTTTTTGGGGGCGTTGTGCCATAAATGCGGGTAATTATTTCATTGGTTGCTTCTGCCGCTTTACAGACGATCTTATCATTCTCATAGTAATACTCGACATCAGTACCGTCGGGAGCGGTAAGAACCCCCTTGCCGTGACGGTCGTCGTCCTTGAACTGACCTACGTATACATAGCCGTCTGTATAAATTTTCTTTCCATTTCCTTTTATGGAGCCTTTTACGAAATCACCCTCGTAACAAACGCCGTTTGGCCAAACGTATTTCCCCTTGCCCGTTCGGAAATCCTCACGCCAATCGCCCTCGTATGTATCGCCGTTCGGCCAGGTCATTTTGCCCTTGCCGTGGCGCTTATCGTCCTTGAACTGCCCTTCATATCGGCAACCATCGGAATACAGTCGGATTCCGTAGCCGTTAAAATCTCCATCAACGAAATCGCCTTCATAATAAGCACCGTTGGCCCAAGTGTATTTTCCTTTGCCGGTTTTGTGATGATAGACCCAGTCGCCTTCATAAGAGTTGCCTGTCTCTTTCCAGGTTATTTTGCCCTTGCCGTGATATAAAGAGCCGTGGACGCCGCCCACATACAGATCACCGTTGGGATAACGGATCTCTATATTGCCTTTGTAGCTGCTGCCCATCCAGCCCCAAAAGAACATTTTGACCTGAAAATCCCCGGTTTTGCCGGACACACGAACCTTGTTGCCGAAGCGGTCTGTATAGGTGCGCCAATCCATTGCCCGTTCTTCTGCTCTTGCTCTTTCTGCTTCTTTTCGGCTTTTTTCAGCGTCATAGCTACCGGAGCTGCTTGAACTCATTGTGTTTTTGCAAGAGATACACACACCTATACCGGGGATGTAATCAAATTCGCCTTTGCAGTATTTACATTGACCCATAAGCTTTTCCTCCTTACCACCGATTAAACGATGCTCGTTGCCTTTTCATAAAGTTCGATACACTTTTTAAGCTCAACGATCAAATCACCAAGCGCACTGTCATGCCTCCCGCATCATGCCGTTCATTTCCATAACTTTTGTTCTCCTTTTTCATTCTTCCTTCAAAAGCAAGCTTATCCTCACGGCAGTAACGGTGTCATATGCTACACTGTCTCCGGTCATAGTACGTCCCGAGTAATCGATTGTGTACACCTTCATCTCATTATCGTCTTTGTATCTTAAATACAAAGTATCGTTCACCAAAGCACAGATTTGTGAATTCATTACCCGAAACGGCTCCATTCCATCCAGTTGCTCGATGGTATATTCATAACAATGTGTCTCCTGAAATCCCGAACGGTTAGAGCCGCCAACACCCATATATCCGTAAGCAATTCTCACACCAACAACCTGTTTATTGTCTTTAACAAGAATGGTTTTAAGGGAGAGGATTTCTGCATCCGGCAGTTTATTTGTCGAATTGGTGTACAAGACCTTAACCAACTCTGCATAATAT
>JAZNDA010000064.1:0-8691 GCA_045587785.1 Eubacteriales bacterium
GCTCCATCGGAGAGTCGAACTCCGGACACCTTGATTAAAAGTCAAGTGCTCTGCCATCTGAGCTAATGGGGCATGGATTTACCATAATATAATACCACATTTCCGCTCATTTGTCAATATCTTTCCTTTCGTCAATTCGCACAAAAAGAGGTCTCTTTTTTGTCAAACATCACTACATTTCAATCCTTCATACTGCTCTTGATCTGATCGGCAAATCGGCGTATATTCTCGGGTATCAGCGCGGGAAGCGGAATATCTCTGTCTCTGTCCTCATTTCGGTTGTTGGCACGGATGGCATGCAGCATCAACTTCATGATCAGCCTGTCCATGCCCTTTTGTCTATCCGCGCGCGCCTCACCGCCAAAGGTCATAGCAACGGTGGCTTTTTCCCAAAGCTCCCCGTCAAAATTGGACTTGAAATAAGAAAGCGCATTATCCGATGAGCCGCAGCAGAGATACAGCCCAAACCGCCGTGCGAGAATGTCCGTGCGGTTGTTTTTGATAAACGCCGACACGCTTTTGGCGATCTTGCCATTTCGAATATAACTGCCGATAACGATGATATCAAAGGCACTCGGCACAGGCTGTTCTACCGACAGGTCGGCACAGGTCACGTTGTGTGACGAAAAATATGTGCCAAGCTCACGGGCACAGTCCCCCGTCGTCCCCGATTTGGTGGCGTATACGATCAATATGTTCATAACATTCTTTATGGGGTCGCCCTCAGGCGACCCCCTTTTTCCTTTATATTTTATTTATCGGGCGTAATCAAGCCGTAATCCCCATCCTTGCGCTTATAGACCACGCAAACATCCTCGTTTTCCGCATCTTCGAAAACAAAGAATTCATGATCCAAAAGGTTCATCTGCAAGATCGCCTCGTCGACCGACATGGGCTTATATTGGAACGCCTTGCGGCGAATACGGAATTCGGTCGGTTCTTCCTCGATATCATCTATGAAATCATATGGCGTCTGGAACGCCTCCTCACGCAGTCTCTTTTCAAGGCGCGTTTTATTTTTGCGGATCTGACGCTCGATCATATCAATAGCGCGATCCAGCGAATTTTGGAAGGTCTCATCCTCTACCTCACAGCGAAACAGCGTATTTGCTGCCGAAATGGTCACCTCAAGGTTCTCCTTGTTTCGCTTACGGCTGAAGGTGACAGTCGCATCACCCTCATTTTGAAAGTACTTGTCAAGCTTTTCGAGCTTCTTGCAGACAAGCTCTTTCAGGTTTTCACGAACAGTCATCTGCCTTGCGTTGATGGTTACTTTCATCTTCAGTCCTCCCTATGCTTTTTTGTAGTTTTATTATATCATATTTTTCTTGTTTTGTAAACACTACTGTATATTATTTTTCTTTTTGTTAAACATTTGTCTATTTTGCACAAATAAATAAAAAGAAGTTTAAGATAATGATTGACAGAAATAAAATAATTTGATACAATAATATAAGTATAATGATCAGGAGGCTTTGCATGCAAAATCCTACGGAAATTAAGCGTCTTCACGAGCTTCGCGCCACGCTCACAAGACACGCGCGGCTTTATTACGTATATGATTCCCCCGAAATATCGGACTATGAATATGACAGGCTGTACGCCGAGCTTCTGGCACTGGAAGCAAAGTACCCAAAGGACTTTGACCCCACCTCGCCCTCACAGCGTGTGGGCGGCAAGCCGCTTGATAAATTCGAGAGTGTCACGCACAGTGTGCGCATGGATTCGCTTGCCGACGTCTTTTCCTATGACGAAGTGACGGATTTTGTTACCGATATGCAAAAGATAACAGAACACCCCCGTTTTTCGGTCGAGCCCAAGATCGACGGGCTTTCGGTGGCACTTACCTACGAAAAAGGCAAGCTGGTAAGAGGCGCGACCCGAGGCGACGGCACGGTGGGCGAGGACGTGACGCAGAATATCAAGACCATCGGTGCCATTCCGCTGGCGCTTACCGAGCCGCTTGATCTGACAGTCAGAGGCGAGGTCTATATGCCCCGCGTCTCCTTCGAAAAGCTAAATCTTAAAAGAGAAGCCGAAGGACTTTCACTGTTTGCCAATCCCCGCAATGCCGCGGCAGGGTCGCTTCGTCAGCTTGACCCCAAAATTGCGGCATCCAGAGGTCTTTCGATCTTTGTATTCAATCTGCAAAGCGGAAACCTTTACGCAGACAGAGAAAATCCCGATTCCCACACCGAGATCCTCGGACGTCTGGGTGAGCTCGGCTTTGCGGTTCTTAAGGACAACAGGTGCCTTGATACTGCCGAGCAGATCATCGATCACATTGAAACCCTCGGTCAAAAGCGCGATGCCCTGCCCTACGATATTGACGGCGTGGTCATCAAAATAGACTCGCTTTCCATGCGTACACGCATCGGAGAGGGCACCAAAACACCTAAATGGGCAGTTGCCTACAAGTTCCCACCCGAGCAAAAACAGACCACGCTGACCGACATTGAGATCGCCGTGGGCAGAACGGGTGTGCTGACGCCGACCGCCATTCTCGCCCCCGTGAGACTTGCGGGAACCACCGTGTCGCGTGCCACCCTTCACAATATCCTGTTTATCCGTGACAAAGACATCCGCATCGGCGATACCGTCACGGTGCAAAAAGCAGGCGACATTATTCCGGAGGTGGTGTGCGCCCATCCCGAAAAGCGAAAGGGGGACAGCCTTCCCTATCGCATGCCCACGCATTGCCCATCCTGCGGTGAGAGAGTCACCTTTGACGAGAACGAGGGCGCGGCAACGCGTTGTACAAACAGTGCTTGCCCCGCGCAGCTCTCACGCGCCGTGGAGCATTTCGCTTCCAAAAATGCCATGGACATTGAGGGGCTCGGGCCGCAGATCGTGGAATTGCTATTGAAAAACAAACTGATATCGAACGTTGCCGACCTGTATACTCTACAAGCTGAGCAGCTTGAAGGTCTTGAGCGCATGGGCAAAAAATCGGCGTCCAATCTGATTGCCTCGATCGAAAAATCCAAAGGGGCAGGACTTGAACGCCTCATCTTTGCGCTGGGCATCCGCGGTATCGGCGAGGTTGCCGCCGCCGCGCTCGCGATGCGCTACGGCAGTCTGACCGCTTGCTTTGATGCCACACGGGAAGAACTTTGCGCCATGGAGGACTTTGGCGAGATCACAGCTGATTACGTGCTTGACTTTTTTTCGCATCCGCAAAATATCGAGCTTTGTAGGCGGTTGCTTGAAGCAGGGGTCAAGGATGCGCCCGTTTCCGCGCCCGTGGGCGATAAGCTTGCAGGTCTCACTTTCGTGCTGACGGGAACGCTTCCCACGCTCACCCGTGACGAGGCGGCAGAAAAAATTAAGGCGGCAGGCGGCAAGGTCAGCGGCTCGGTATCCTCCAAGACCTCTTACGTAGTGGCAGGCGAGGCGGCAGGAAGCAAGCTGACTCGGGCCAACACCCTTGGCATTCCCGTTATCGACGAGGACGGTCTTCTTACTATGCTGAAAGATTAAAATAATCCAAGATACCTTGATATATCCCCGTAGCAAACAAATTCGGGCTATCGTTCATCAGTGCCGCATCCGACGGATTGGTGATAAACCCGAGCTCAAGGAGCGTAGCGGGCATGGCGGTCTTTCTCAAAACGTAAAGTCCGCTTCTGACAAAAACGCCTCGGTTCGCAAGGCCCGTCACCTGTTCCAAACGGAAAAGAATATCGCTTGCCAGATCGAAAGCCTCCGAGGGTCTGGAATAGACAAACGCCTCACTTCCCGTTGCCGACGCAAAGTTTGAGGCGTTGGTGTGAAGGCTGATAAAGACATCGGCGTCAAAAGCGTTGGCGGCGTTTACACGCGCGGCAAGACTTGTGGCATTAGAGGTACCAAGTTGTGTATCGGCGGTGGGTCTTGACAACAGGACCTCAAAGTTGCCGTTGTCTATTAAAAGATCGGCAAGCAACAGTCCAATGCGAAACACGATGTTTTGCTCCCTAAGACCGTTGCCCTCCGCACCTGCGTTGGGGTTGATCGGATTATGCCCTTGGTCAATGTAAATTTTAATAGCCATGGATAGCTCCCTTCTGTTTTTTGTAACAGCATATGCAGTGGCGAGCCGTTCCGTGACAGAAAGGTACTTTTATGAGCAGTATCAAGTCCGAGAGCTTTTCGGAAGAAAAAAATAAAGTCGAGAAAGGCACCCTTTATCTGGTCGCCACACCGATCGGCAATTTAGCAGACCTATCGGAGCGCGTCGTTAAGGTGCTCTCCGAGGTGGATTTCATTGCCGCCGAGGACACCAGAAATTCCATGCGGCTTCTTACCTATCTCGGCATCTCAAAACCCATGGTGTCCTACTTTGAGCATAATAAAAAAGAGCGCGGCGAGCAGATCGCCGACCGTCTGGCGCTTGGCGAATCCTGCGCACTGATCACCGACGCGGGCACCCCCGCCATCTCCGACCCAGGGGAGGACATGGTGGCACTTTGTTCAAAGAGGGGTATTCCCGTCTGCTCGATCCCGGGGGCTTGCGCCGCTATCGTGGCACTTACCGTGTCGGGTCTGCCTACGGGTCGCTTCTGCTTTGAGGGCTTTCTCTCCACAAACAAGACCGAACGGCAAAAGCATCTGGCATCCTTGGCAAACGAGACGCGCACCGTGATCTTCCACGAAGCCCCCCATAAGCTGAGGAATACGCTCTCAGACCTTGAAAAAGCCTTTGGCGGCGACCGTCCGCTATCACTTTGCCGAGAGCTGACCAAGAAAAACGAGGAGATACTGCGTCTGAATATCGCGCAAGCCGTTGAATATTATAAAGAGCATGAGCCGCGCGGCGAATATGTTCTGGTGCTTGGCGGTGCCCGGGAGGCTGACAGCACGGAGGATTGGGAAAGCATCAGCATACCCGAGCACGTCCAAAAATACATTGAAAGCGGCATGAGCAAAATGGATGCAGTCAAAGCAGTCGCGCGTGACCGCGGCGTCGCCAAAAACGTGATCTATAAGCAGGTGCTGTAAAAACTACGGCGAACCTTGACATTTTTCAAAATACCTGCTATAATTATAAATTGATAAAATGAATGGAGGGATGCGCGTGAGACAGGCTATGACAGATATCATCGGCAATATGGGGCTTCGCCGCCGCCTTTGCGACGATATTATAAGCGGTACATCCTCACACGCTTACATCCTCGCGGGAGCGCACGGAAGCGGACGTCATACGATCGCTTTGCGCTATGCTGCTGCCCTATCCTGCGAAAACAAAGACAAGGACAGCGAAGCACTTCCCTGCATGCATTGCCCCTCTTGCAGAAAGATCATCGAGGGTAAATCGCCCGACATCATCGTGATCCAAAAGCTTGGACAATCGGTCAAGATCGAGCAGATCAGAGCACTCAAACAAGATATTTTTGTTGTGCCGAACGATCTTGAAAATAAAATTTACATCATAGAAGATGCCGACACCATGACCGAGCCGGCACAGAATGCGTTTTTGCTTACGCTGGAGGAGCCGCCGCCTTTTGTCCGTTTCTTTTTGCTTTGCTCGAAACCCGAAAAGCTTCTGGAGACCATACGAAGCCGCGCGCCCATTTTAAGGACCGAGATCCTCGGGAGAGACCTTGTGCGCGATCACCTCAAAAGCCACAGCGACGCCGCCTTGGCGCTTGCAAACGCGAACAGCCGTGAGTTTGAGGAGATCCTCACCATTGCGTCAGGCTCGATCGGCAGAGCTCTTGAGCTTTGCAACGATACCGAACGCGCACCGCTCCTTGGGCAGCGCCGCATGGCATCGGACTTTATTGAAATGGCACTGCATAAACAGTACGCACCCCTTGTGGAACAAATTTTGCAATTCCCCAAAAAGCAGGATGAGCTCATGCCCATCCTTGGCAACATGCAAAGCGCACTGCGTGATCTGATCGCACTCAAAACCGCGCAAAACGCACCCTTGATCTTTTACACCGACCGCGAAAGTGCCATGGAGCTGGCCTACACGTGCAGTACCGCGCTTTTGCTTTCTCTATCCAATAAGCTGTCGGCAAGTGTGGATAACATCTCACGCAACGCCAACGTCCGTCTGACAATGACTGCATTGCTTTCCGAGATCTGAAATATAGTGATAACCTAAGAAAGGCATACACATATGAACCAGAAAAAAAAGAAAAACAACCGTCATCGCCCGCGCCATTACCATAATCGCGGCAAAAAGCCCGTACGGGAGGAAAACGTCGATAAAAAGGTGCTTGAAAGCGCGCAGTCTCTTGCATCGCAGAAGATCGAGCCTCTGCCCTTTAGTGATCTTTCGGCACCAAAAGCGCCCGTGGAGGACGTTCCGCTTCCCGAGGGCTATGACTTTGACGATGACAGCATCCTGTTTGGCGTAAGGCCACCAAAAGAACAGATAGAAGGCGGAGAAAACATGACCGCCGTCATCGGTATCCGCTTTAAGAAAACGGGTAAGATCTATTACTTTGCCGCAGGCCCCCACAAAGCAAAGCGCGGCGATTGCGCCATCGTGGAGACCGCGAGAGGTCTTGAGTTCGGCGAGGTCTGGCTGTCGAACCGATTTGTGACCAACGACGAGATCGTTCCGCCCCTTCGCCCCATCGTGCGCATTGCCACAGAGGCAGATATTGCCCACAACGAGGAAAATCACCAAAAAGAAAAGGATGCTCTCCGTATATGCAACCAGAAAATTCTCGACCACGGGCTTGATATGAAACTGGTCGAGGCACAGTATACCTTTGACAACTCTAAGCTTTTGTTTTACTTCACCTCAGCGGGCAGAGTGGACTTCCGTGAGCTGGTCAAGGATCTGGCGTCGGTGTTCCGTACCCGTATCGAACTCAGACAGATCGGCATCCGCGACGAGGCAAAGCTGATCGGCGGTCTCGGCGCGTGCGGCAGGTCGCTTTGCTGTGCAAGCTTTTTGTCCAATTTCGGACAGGTCTCCATCAAAATGGCGAAAGAACAAAACCTCTCGCTCAATTCTTCCAAGATATCGGGTAACTGCGGCAGACTGATGTGCTGTCTGAGATACGAACATAAGACCTATGAGGAGGAGCTGAAGCTGACACCGCCCGTGGATTCGACGGTCAAGACCCCCGACGGTGTGGGAACGGTTTGCGAGGTCTCTCCGCTGACAGGCTTTATCAAGGTCAAGCTGAAGGACGCCGATCCGTCCATTCCCAAGCCCTATCACCGTGACATGGTCAAGGTTCTCTCCCGTCCCGGACGCAATGAACAGGGCGAAAAAGAGGATCAAAACCAAGAATAATTCGTTTTTTTGAATTTTTTTTGATTTTTTTCAAAAAAGGACTATGCAAAATCGAAAAAGTATGATACAATATAAACATCAAATACAAATATGGAGGTAACAACCATGGCTTATAAGATTTCTGATGATTGCATCGCTTGCGGCGCATGCGTAGGCGAGTGCCCCGTTGAGGCTATTACCGAGGGCGACGGCAAGTACGTAATTGACGCTGATAAGTGCATCGACTGCGGTTCCTGCGCAGACGCTTGCCCTGTTGGCGCTCCCAAGGCTGAATAAGATAGTCTTAAAAAGCCGAAGCCATTCGCTTCGGCTTTTTTCATTTGAAAGGAAATATCATGTGTGATTCTCCGCTTGTATACCGAGATGAAAAGCTTGTAGAGGTCAATGAGAACGTTCGGCTCATCAGCAAAAAAGATGGGCTTACCTTCGGCACCGACGCCTATCTGCTTGCCGCTTACGTCACCCCTTCCCCCTTGGCACGCGCCATCGACCTTGGCAGCGGCACGGGAATCCTTCCCCTGCTGCTCACAGCGCGGAAAAAAATAAATACTGCCGTTGCCGTCGAGGTACAAAAGGACTTTGCCGAACTGATCGGGCGCAATGCGGATCTTAACGGCATGTCCGATAAGATCACACCGCTTTGTGTGGACCTTAGAGATCTGCCAAACAGCACGCTCATGCCCGAGTGCGCCGACATCGTGCTGTCAAATCCGCCCTACATGAAAGCGGACAGCGGTAAGCCAAATCAGCACACCGCCAAATTTATTGCCCGACATGAGGCGTGCGGTAATATTGATGACTTTTGCCGTGCGGCAAGCACGCTTGTCAAATACGGAGGGAAATTTTACTGCGTTTACCGCCCCGACCGCCTCACCGACCTTTTTGACGCACTCAGACGGCATAAGCTGGAGCCAAAACGCATGACACCCGTTGCCGCCACCGCCGCAATGGCTCCGTCCATGGTTCTGGTGGAAGCAAAAAAAGGCGCGTCCCCCTCGCTGACGTTGACCCGAACGCTGTTCTTATATGAAAATGACGGCAAAACGCAGTCTGCCGATGCCGCACGAATCTATGAAACCTGCTCATTTGAAGATTTTTATAGGCAAGAGGGAATAATACGAACCCGCCCCCAAGCCTGAATTTTCAGTGCTTTATGGCACTTGGCTCCCTTGCAAAGTCTAACTTGGCGGCAGTCGCCAAGCACCAAAATCATCAGAAAATTAAGGCTCGAGGGTCTTTAAAGTTTTGAAAGAGCAAATATTGAGGATAGGCGAGGTAAATTTTCGCAGCAATATGAGGATATTGCAAGGGAATTTACCGAAGCATATACCAATATTTGCCTTTCAAAACCGAGTTCGGATTATTCCCTCTTGCCTAGCCGTAGCGGAATCGAACAAATAAGGTTTTAAGCGGAAAATATTTGAATATACGGCGGCAAAAATCCTTGTAAT
>JAZNDA010000065.1:0-2964 GCA_045587785.1 Eubacteriales bacterium
ATGGCTACGATCCGACTTAGCTTGACCAAAACTTTCACGGAGCGCACGCCGTGGCGTTATTGCTTCATTTTTATCAATTCATCCAAACACAATTCCAGCACCACGCCATCACGTACGGCGGTGGGCAGATTCATTGTCCTCTCAATGGTCAGCGCGGTAAAATGCGACGCCTCTCTCACGCTCTCTCTGAAGTCCTTCCCCGACAGCAGCATGCCAAGAAACGTGGATGCAAATATATCACCCGTTCCGGGGTACCCTGCGTGCCGCCTTTGCTCTATGCACAAAAAACGCTCGTCATCCTGCATGCCGAAGGTATACACGCCATCGCTTGACGGTATGCCCGTCAGCACGATCTGCGACGCTCCGTATTCCTTAAGTCCGTCAAGCAGGCAGTTGGCATAACCAAAAATATCCCCCGTGCCCATGTTCTCGGTGGGGATATACTCGATCCCCGTCAAAATACACGCCTCGGTTTGGTTGGGCGTGATGATACTCGCCTTACGGCAAAGTGCCTTCATGCCCTCCGCAAGCTCCTCGTTGTAAGTAGAATACAAAACGCCGTCATCCCCCATCACGGGGTCAACCAGCACGGGAATTTCTTTCCCGAATCGATCAATAAAGTCCGACACCACCGATATCTGTGCCGCACTGCCTAAAAAACCGCTGTATATGGCGTCAAAGCTCATCGAAAGGCGGTCAAAATGCGCCGCGATCTCGGTCATGTCCCCCGTCAGATCCTTAAAATGCATGCCCTCAAAGCCCCCCGTATGCGTGGAAAGCAGTGCGGTAGGCACGGGTATGGGCTGTACGCCAAGACAGCAAAGCGTGGGTATGATAACGGTCAACGCGCATCTGCCAAAACAGGACAGATCATGTACAGCCGCCACGCGCGGCGGGATCCCCGATCGTTCACTCATATTCCTCTCCTCCTTCTCTGCAAGCCCGACAAAGTCCGTACAGTACCGATTTTTTGCTGTCTATCCGAAAGCCATGCTCACCCGTGATATGACAGATCAGTGCGTGCGCCTGCTCGCAGTGCAAATGGATCAGCTTGCCGCACTTCTCGCATTTGAGATGCAAATGCTCCGAGCAGCCGCTGTCATCTCCGATATATTGAAAATAAGAGATCTTACCATCCTCGTCGCGGAACTTTCGCACCGCGCCTTTTTTGCACAGTGCCTCAAGCTGGCGGTAAAGTGAGCTCTTGCCGATCTCTGTGCCCTCTGCCGTCATCTGTGCATGCAGCGCGTCCACGCTGTACTGCTTATTTTCATTTCGGCACAGAAATTCCACAAGCTTCATTTTTCCGCTTGTCCGATAGCCCGAGCTTCTCATCTCTTACCTCCCCATTTTTTTCAGATATTCTTCATACGTCAAAAGCAGTTTTGTTGCCGCAAGCAGTGCGCCCGCGGTCATGCCCGTGGGCAGTCCCAGCGACAGCGCAAACTCGTCTCTCTTTTTACTGCTGTTCTCGCCGCCCGAAAGCCCGTCGATATAAAAGTCGGTCGGCGACAGCGGATTTTCAAAATATTTTTTTTGCGCGCGCTCCGCATCCCCCACGTCCCCCTCGGCACTTACGGCATACGGAGCCAAAAGACGATAAAGAACCTCGTTCTCCATGCCCTCGACCCCAAGCGTGCCCTCGGCGGACGCCTTTTGCTTGCGCTTCTCCTTGCCCTCGATCCTCGGGATATACAGCTGTATCAGCTTGTCCCTCGGGATCAGCGAGGCGATCTTGGAGCGGATGAGCTTGCCCGCGCCGTCGCTGTCGGTCAGCACGATGATGCGGCACTTCTCGGCAAGGCGGCGAAGCAGCTTTTGCTTTTGCTCCCCATTAAAGAGGGAAAAGCCGTCCGTAGGGATAATTTGCCCCACCATGACCGAATCCAAGCGTATTTTATCGTATTTTCCCTCCACTATGACGGGATACGGGATATACAGCTTTTCTCTCATATCACACTGCCGATCAGGGGCGGCATAAAGTACAAAAGCACCAAAACACCCAGTACGATGCGGTAAATTCCAAACGGCGCAAAGCTATGACGCGCCACAAAGCCTGTCAAAAACTTGATCGCCGCCATGGAGACCGCAAACGCCACCACTGTGGCAACAACCAACACAAGCCACGACAAAGTGGGGAGAGATACCCCATTTTCAAGCGAAAACAACACGAATTTTGTCCCTCTGAGCAGGCTTGCACCTAACATGGTGGGGATTGCGAGAAAGAACGAGAATTCTGCCGCCGCGGGTCTTGACAGCCCCAGAAGCATGGCACCCAGAATGGTCGCGCCTGATCTTGACGTGCCGGGGATCATCGCCAAACACTGGAAAAGCCCGATCAGAAACGCTACTTTCGGCGTGATCGCGCCCGTGTCCTCGATCGCCGCCCTATCCTTCGGGCGCAGCTTCTCAAGGAACAAAAACACCACGCCGTACACCACCAGCATCAGTGCTACCACCGTGGGGTTGTACAAATGCGCGTCCAGCCAATCGTCAAGTAAAAACCCGAGAACCGCCGACGGAAGCACCGCTACTACCACCATCAGCCACAAATTCCACGTCCCCTTTTTCTCCGCTACCGTCTTTGACGGCGCAAACGGATTCAGACGTCTGAAATACAGCAAAATGACCGCCAAGATCGCACCAAGCTGTATCACGACCTCAAACAAATTGTAAAACTCCGCATTGATCATCGGATCCTCCGACACCCCGAGCGTCAAAAATTCGTCCAAAAGGATCATGTGTCCTGTTGAACTGATGGGCAACCACTCCGTGATGCCCTCTACAATACCAAACAATATCGCTTTTAATATGTTGATCATACGTTCTCCTTTCGGGGATTTCGCACTCTGCGGAGTGCGCCCAAAGGCTCTGCCTTTGGAAACCGCCAACTTTTGAAAAAGTTGGATCAAAACTTTTTCGGCACACCCGACATAAAGTAACTTCAAAATTCTACATGGTTTG
>JAZNDA010000066.1:0-31293 GCA_045587785.1 Eubacteriales bacterium
CCGCCACCTTTTGAAAAAGGTGGACGAAAACTTTTGCCGCAAAGGCAAGATACAGTCTATATGTAGCCATTTAGCGATCGACAACCATGAAGTTATACGGCTACAGATGCGCCGTCATTTTGTGCCGCGGGAGCATAGCTCCCGGTGGCAGTCCGAATAAAACCCCGAAAAAGCAAGCGAGCTTGTTTTTTCGGTTTTTCTTTGGGACGTCACGCGGCGTCCCAAAGGACGCCGCCCAAAATGACATACCTTTGGCACAAACCATTAAGAAGATTTGAAGTTACTTCACGTCGGGTTTGCCAAGAAAGTTTTGATCCCATGTAACAAATTGGGGTTTGCGAAGCAAATTTGCGCCTTTGGTGCAAAACCAATTTGTTAACCGAGTTTGCTTGCAAACTCGCATGGTCGCCCACCGCAGTGGGCGAAATCCTCCTTTTTTATATTTTGAAACATAAAATTATATAATTTGTTTGACAATGGTCACAAAAAGATAAAACTATAGTGTTATAATATATGCGTATATTTGTAGAATCAAGGAGAAGTTACATTGCTCACACTCAGAAATATCGTAAAGACCTATGAAGCGGGCGGCAACAAGGTCACCGCGCTTGACGGCGTGTACATGGACTTCCGCGAGAACGAGTTTGTGTCTATTTTAGGGCCTTCGGGTTGCGGAAAGACCACGCTTCTGAACATCATCGGCGGACTTGACCGCTATGACAGCGGCGACCTCATCATCGGCGGCACCTCTACCAAAGAGTTCAAGGATGCCGACTGGGACACCTACCGCAACCACTCCATAGGCTTTGTATTCCAAAGCTATAATCTTATTCCGCACCAAAGCGTGCTTGCCAACGTGGAGCTTGCGCTCACGCTGTCGGGCGTGTCTCGTTCGGAACGCCGAAAGCGAGCCAAAGCCGCACTTGAGAAGGTGGGGCTTGCCGATCAGATGCGCAAAAAGCCGAGCCAAATGTCGGGCGGACAGATGCAGAGGGTTGCCATTGCCAGAGCACTTGTCAATGAGCCCGAGATCTTGCTTGCCGACGAGCCGACGGGCGCTTTGGACTCTGCCACCAGTGTTCAGATCATGGATCTTTTACGCGAAATTGCAACAGACAAACTGGTCATCATGGTCACGCACAACCCCGAGCTTGCCGAGCGTTATTCCACGCGCATCATCCGTATGCGTGACGGCAAGGTCATAAAGGACAGCGCGCCTTATTATTCCTTGGACGACTGTGACGATGACCTTCCTCTGAAAAACAGAAAAAAGCGCAAAAAGAAGAAAAAGATCGGGCGCGTGCGCCGTCCCTCCATGTCGTTTTTCACCGCCCTTTCCCTGTCCTTTAAAAATCTTCTGACCAAAAAAGGCAGGACCTTTATGACGGCGTTTGCAGGCAGTATCGGCATTATCGGCATTGCGCTGATTTTGTCGCTGTCAAACGGTATTCAGAACTATATCGACCGCGTGCAGGAGGATACACTGTCCACCTATCCCATTTCTCTCAATGCCAGTGAGGTGGATATGTCGGGCCTGCTCAATACACTGTCCCAAACAGGAAGCGGCACCGAGCACACCGATGATGCCGTGTATTCCAGCTCAGCACTGTATGAAATGATGAACGCCATGCTTTCGGCTGAGGAAAAGCATAATAATCTGACCGATTTCAAGCTTTGGCTTGACAAAAACAAGGATGAGCTCTCCGAATATCTCAGTGCGGTGGAATATTCCTATGACACGGACATTGAGGTCTACGCCAAGGATGGCGAGGGCAATTATTTTGCCACCGATGTCATGGGACTGTTTGACGATCTGTACGCCTCCGCAGGTCTTGGCGGTGCGCCTGCCATGATGAGTGCCATGCCGCTTTCGGTGTGGGATGAGCTTTTGCCCGAAAAGGACGGCGAGGGTATCCATGAGCTGCTCTCCACGCAGTACGACGTGATATACGGCAGGATGCCAAAGCGTTATGACGAGATCGTACTGATCGTCAACTCATACAACGAGATCACCGACGTGACGCTGTATGCCCTTGGCCTCAAGACCGAGGAACAAATGAAAGCCCTCATGTCCGCCGCCATGCTGGGCGAGCAGATGGACACCACCTCGGAGCGATATTCCTATGAAGACATCTGCAATATTCGCTTAAAGCTGGTGCTTCCCTCGGACTATTACCGCAAAAACCAAAAAACAGGACTTTTTGAGGATATCCGAGAGGACGAAAAAACGCTGAACGCCGTGGTCGCAGGCGGCACCGAGCTTCGAGTGGTGGGTATTCTCCGCCCCTCAGAGGACGTGACCTCCGCGGTGCTGACAGGCTCGATCGGATATACCAAGGCGCTGACCGAATATATCATTGACGGCGTTTCGAAAAGTGAAGTGGTGCTTGCACAAAAAGCACCCGAGAACGAGAACTTTGACGTGCTGAGCGGTCTGCCCTTCGTGCTGACCGATGCCACCGATAAACCCGACAGTCAAAAGCCTGCCGCTTTTCTTGGCTACGTAAACGGCACCACCGACGCGGCAAGGGCGGCACTTTACCAGACCATCCTCACCACGCCGTCCGATGAGTATATCAAAACCGCAGTGGACGGATATATGGCAGCCTACCCCACGCGGGAGGCACAAGAGGCTTTGGTCAAAGAAAACTTTTCGGGCATGGACGCGGGGCTTGTGTCCTCTTATTTGCAGAACATGAGCGATGAGGAGCTTGAGGGCGCACTGCGCGAGACCTTTGCTGAGCTTGTCCGAACGCAATATGTCGAGGCTGCCCGTGCCGAGATCGCCGCCATTTGCGAGACCCCGAGCGACATGGAGCTTGAGGGCCTCTGTGCGCAGATCCTCTCAAATCTTCCCGACACCTATACCCGCATCGGCTTTGTTGCCTCGGTATACGCCGAGAGAACCGCCATGCCCATAGAGACCATATCGGCGTATCTCATGTCACTTGACAGCGGGGCGTTCGATGCCATTCTATCGGGGCTTGTGACCGAGCAGGCAACCGAGGCATACAGACAGTATATTCTTCCCACTGTGACCGAGGAGCAAAAGGACGCAAAGCTCGCCGCCGCCCTCGTTGCTTACTGCGCGTCGCTGGATGACAGCGCACTTGTGGCACTGTACGACAGCTTTATGCCCTCCACCGTGTCAAAATCCTCGCTTGAAAATAACCTCGAACTGTTCGGAAATTGTGACTTAGCTTCCCCCTCCACCATCAATATCTATCCCATAGACTTCCACGCAAAGCAGGTCATAGCCGATAAGATCACCGAGTACAACCAAACGGTCGAAGAAGAAGATCAGATCAGCTATACCGACTACGTGGCGATCATGATGTCCTCCATCTCCACCATCATCGACGTCATTTCCTACGTGCTGATCGCCTTTGTTGCCATCTCGCTGGTGGTATCGTCCATCATGATCGGTATCATCACCTATATCTCGGTGCTGGAGAGAACCAAGGAGATCGGTATTTTGCGCGCCATCGGTGCCTCCAAGCGTGACATCTCTCGCGTGTTCAACGCCGAGACCTTTATCGTGGGACTGATATCGGGCGTAATCGGCATCGGCACCACCGTCTTGCTTTGTTTTCCCATTAATTTGATCATTCGCCATCTGTCGGGTCTGCAAAACATCGGTGCCGAGCTTCCATGGGTGGGCGGTGTGATCCTTGTGCTGATCAGCATATTGCTGACCACCGTGGCTGGTCTTGTCCCTGCGAGAGTTGCCGCCAAAAAGGACCCCGTGGTCGCGCTCAGGAGCGAATAATACTCATAAAAAATAAACCGAGGCAGCCACCAAAAGGTTGCCTCGGTTTATTATTATAACGAAAACCACGCCATAGTGAAGTGAACCCCACTTAGTTCACAAAATGACTCAGTCCCGTTATGTTATAGCCGAAGAGAGTCGAACACATACGGTTTTCATCGGCAAATATCCGCATCTACATCAGAAAAAACACTCGTAATATCTTATATTGCATCGTATTTTTTCTTCGTATCTGCATGATATTTGCTCGACGAAAACTGCGTAGCACCCTTCAGCAGAGTAATTTTTGATGGATTTTGTCGAAGTGAGACGAAGCAAGGTAAGACCTTGCGAGACGAGCTACGGCAAAAGACGCGAAAATTCCTCGCCGCAGGGCGTATGGGTTCGACTCTCTTCGGCTATAGCCGAAGAGAGTCGAACAGCTACAAAAAGAAACCAAAGAGGAGATTGTGCGCAAGTACATAGAAGAAAAAGGGGGTGCCGCCTTCCCGATAATCCCCCCGTCTCCAAAATCCCGTTTCGGGGTCGGCATTGTCCCGAAGCCGCTTGAAATACTCCTCATTCCAACGGGGGGTGCCTCGCCTCAAAGATCCGGAATAACGTAAATGCCTGCCCCTTGGTGAGAATCTCTCTAAAGTTGGCTCCAGTCAAATCGAATCTGCGTTCTTGCCAAATTCTAAAAAGGATTATAGCGAAAAAAGGGTATACCTATCCCCTAAAGAAAAAGATACAGCTAATTCTTAAATTTGTTTGACATATTTATTGCATCACAGAATTCACAAAGATCAAGCGATCAGAAAAAAGAGCCCGTCTTGCGCCTCGGAAACGATTCCACAGCCTAAAACAGCCTCTTTTGTTTTTAAATCTATCAGTGACGCTTTTTTCGCACCGAGTAGCCAAACGAACCCAGCTTTTTGCCAAGCGCGAAATACTCTCCGTGGGCGTACGCCATCAGCTTTGCCTTATCGAGATGAAGCTTTCCGTCCGCATCCACAAGGCTCTCATCGATATCGATCGCCACAATGTCGGCGATAAACATATCGTGCGTACCAAGTGGGATAATATCGGTCACGCGGCACTCAAGGCAAAGCGGTGATTCGGCAATCAGCGGTGCCTCTACCTCTTGTCCCTTTTCCTTGGTCAGCTTGAATTTCGCGAACTTATCCACCTTGGCACCCGTGAGCACCCCACAGGAATCGGTGGCGCGCACAAGCTCTGCGGTGGTCAGATTGATCACAAACTCGCCGCTCTGTTTGATCAGACCGTACGAATGGCGCGACGGACGCACCGATATGTAGGTCTTGGGCGGTGTGCTGTTGATGATGCCCGTCCATGCCACCGTAAATACATTGGACGTCTCCATATCCCCACAGCTCACAAGGACCGCAGGCACGGGGGCAAGCAACGTGCCGCCCTTCCAAGCAATTTTACTCATTGATCATCTCCATGCTCTCGATCACAACGTCATCCACGGGCCAGTCCTGATAATATCTCATCTTGGTGGTGGTTCTTACGGCGGCGATGGCGTCAATGACCTCCTCACCCAGGATCACCTTGCCAAATGCCGCATACTGCGCATCCAAGTGAGGGGAATCTCTGTGCATCAGGAAAAACTGCGAGGATGCCGAATCGGGCACGTTGGTACGCGCCATGGAAAGCACGCCGCGCGTGTGCTTCAGAGTATTCTGCACAAAGCCGTTGGCGGCAAACTCGCCATAGATGCTGTCCGCTTCTTTGTGGTTGTAGTCGGTATCAAAGCCGCCGCCCTGGATCATAAAGCCGGGGATCACGCGGTGAAAGATAAGACCGTCATAAAAGCCCTTTTTCACAAGCCCCACAAAATTTTCGACCGTTTTAGGCGCCATGTCGGGATACAGCTCGGCTGTCATGGTGCCGAAATTTTTTACCGTGATTTTTACCTTTGGATTGTTCATGTTTGTTGTTCTCCTTCCTCAAATGCAAGAGCAAAAAGCTCCTCTATACGATCGGAGCGTCCTTCAAGAAATAAATATCCGAAAAGCGCCTCAAGCCCCGTCGCCATGCGGTATTCCATTACCGTTGCATGCTTTGGGACGTTGGTATGCCCGATATTTCTTCCTCTGCGGTAGATCGCATCCTCCTCCTCGGAAAATACTCCGAGAATTCGTTTGACAGCCGCCGCCTGCGCCTTTGCCGTCACATAGCACAGTGCCTCACGGTTGAGCCTTGCCGAATCGGATATTCCCTTTTCAACAAGCATCTGTCTCACCGAAAGCTCCCAGACACTGTCGCCAAGATACGCCAGTGCCGCCGTGCTGATCTGTTTTAAGTCTATGCCCATGTGCCACGCTCCGTTCGTGTTTTAATAGCCGAAGAGAGTCGAACTCATACTCTCTTCGGCTATAAGTTATTTTATCACACTTTCCTTCATTTGTCAATCAACATAGACACAATCTCTTATTTTTCCGTTGTTTCGGCACTTCCGTTGCCGTCCGCAAAGATATCCGAGGATGCTGAATAGGTGATCACTGCGCTCTCGATCACCTCGTTGCCCGCACCGATCAGAATATTGTGGAATGCCGAGCCGCTTCCCGCAAAGTGGATGAGCTTAATGGCATTGCAGTTATAAAACGCCATGGTATGGATCTCCCTCACGCTTGCGGGGATGGCGTAAAAATTGTCGCTCTTGCCTGCAGGGTAACAAATAATACTGTCACGGGACTTGTTCATGAGCACCCCACCGTCATCCGCATAATTGGTATTTTCGGGCGATACCTCGATCGCGGTCAACGAATAACAGCCGCAAAAGGCGTATTCGCCGATGGAATACACACTGTCGGGGATGTCAATGCTGCTGATTCCCGAGCCGTAAAAGGCATAGGCACCTATCGTGCGCACGGTAGGCGGCAGCTCAATGCCCTTCAAAGAGGTGCAGTTGCGAAAAGCGTAAGCGGCAATCCCGACAACGGTATCGCCCTCGGGACTTTTTGACGGGATAACGACCAGACTGTCCCGACAGGTCCCCGCGCCGCTGACAAGACAGGTGCCGTTGCCAAGGCTTTCAAACAAAAGCCCTTTGCTTGACAAGTCGGGCGGTGCGGTGGTCTCGGGTGCCAAGGTGGTCTCGGGTGCCGTGGGCGCGGTCTCTATCCCCGTACCCATAACGGGTACGTCCTCGCCCCCGTCTCTCGGGAGCATCCAGATCAGACTCGCGCAAAGCACTGCCAGCACCGCGATCGGTACGGCATAGAGAATTTTTTTGGTTGCTGTTTTCATATGTCCTCCTTTCGGGCATTTGCCCGAAGCTTTTTTCCGCCTGTAGACAAGAGAGACAACTACCAACTCACAAGTCTATGCGGCGGTAAAAAAATTATACCATTTTTTTCCACCGTGTCAAACACTTTCGGTCGACAAGACAATCTGTTTTTTCGCACCGTTCCCCACAATGGGAACTTTTTGGCGTGGGTTTCCGTCAAAAACAGTCGATAAACCCGAAAACCCCCCGACCAAAACAAATCGGTTGACTTTTCCCGCCATTTGTGGTATGATGATAAAAACAGATATATGAACTCCCCGAGAAACGGAGAAAATATGGGAAACATAAAGATAGGAAATTATCTTCTTGAGCACGGGCTTTTTTTAGCACCCTTGGCAGGCGTAAGCGACCGCGCTTTCAGAGAGGTCTGCCGCGCGCACGGCGCGGAATATACCGTCAGCGAAATGGTGTCGGCAAAAGCGCTTTGCTATGAGCAAAAAAGCAAAAAAGCCTTTCGCACCGCCCCCCTCTCGGCAGTACGCAAAAGAGAGATGCCCATGGCGGTCCAGCTGTTCGGAAGCGAGCCCGAATTTTTAGCCGAGGCGGCAAGAATGATCGAGCAGATGAGCTACGGCGGCTGTGAGTCGGATACGCCGCCCGTCGCCATTGACATCAATATGGGCTGTCCCGTTCACAAGGTGGTATCCAACGGCGAGGGGAGCGCGCTGACCAAGGATCCCGCGCTTGCCGCCGCCATTGTGAGAGCGGTAGCAGGGGCTGTCAGCCTGCCCGTCACGGTCAAGATACGAACGGGCTGGGACAAAACCTGCAAAAATGCGGTCGAGATGGCAAAGCGTCTTGAAGACGCAGGCGCGGCACTTATTGCCGTCCACGGGCGGACCCGAGAGGATATGTATACCCCAGGGGTGGACTATGAGAGTATTGGGCTTGTCAAACAAAACGTTAGCATACCCGTTGTGGGAAACGGGGATATTTACAGTGCCGAAGATGCCATCGGGATGTTTGAAAAAACGGGCTGTGACGGCATTATGGTGGCTCGCGGCGCGCTCGGAAATCCTTTTATTTTTGAAGAAATACGTGCCGCGCTTGAGCAAAGACCTTATCACGCCCCCACCAAGAAAGACCGCTTTGAAACCGCAATCTTTCAAATGCAAAAAATGATCGAGCAAAAAGGCGAGCGCATTGCCATTGCCGAGGCTCGCAAGCATCTTTCATGGTATATTAAGGGCGTGGACGGCGCGGCAAGCGCGCGCGTAGACATCAACCGCGCCGAGACTTTGGAACAAATGAAACAAATTTTAAACCGCTTATTATAAGCCGCAATTCCGCGACGGGAGGTGAGAGTATGCATGATCTGAGCGAACTAATGAAGCGCGCGGCAAGAGGGGACGAGCAAGCCTTTTCTGAGCTTGTGCAAAAGACCGAGGCTTCAGTCTACCGCTACCTCTATGCCCTTGTCAAAAACCGCGAGGATGCGCTTGACCTTTCGCAAGAGGCTTATCTCAAGCTCTGGCGTACTCTCGGAAGCTATCGCGGTGATTGCTCCCCCACCACCTGGATACTGCGCATTGTCAAAAATACCGCCATCGATCATATCCGCAAAACGGGAAAAACGGGGGACATCCTTCCCCTCAACTATACCGACAAGGACGGCACTGAGACGTCTTTTGATCTTCCCGACACCGATGTCGATGCCAATCCCGAGCAGGCTCTCGAACGTAAGCAAACGCGCGCGGCGGTGCGTGGGGCCATTCTGTCGCTCCCCGAGGATCAACGGGATGTGATCGTGCTCAGGGAATTTGAAGGTCTATCCTACGAGGAGATCGCCAAGCGTCTGTCGCTTGAGCTCGGCACGGTCAAAAGTCGCCTGAGCCGCGCAAGACACGCCATCAAAGAATTTTTGATCTCGGGGAACTTTTTGTGATTTTTTTCGTCTGATTTTATGAAAGGAGGGGGAAATATGAAGCAACTGAATTGCAAACAAGCAAAAGAACTGCTTGAGAAGGACATAAACGGCGAGATAAGCGCAGAAGACAAAGTGCTTTTGACCGAGCATCTTGACACCTGCGAGAGCTGCAACCGCGAATACGAACAGCTGAAAGCCGTAAACGCCTATCTCGGAGAGCTTAAGATAGAGGTTCCAAATGCGCTCCATGAGGGTGTGATGGCAAAAATCCATAAAGAGAAAAAGACACGCGCACGATTTATGCGTCGCGTTCGTATCCTTACGGGCACAGCCGCCGCGGCGGTCATTTGCGTAGCGATACTTCATACACCCCTTTTGGATCTGCCCATGCTCCAAAAATCGGCAAACGAAGCAGCAGACATGATGCCGAGCGAGGATGCAGATGCCTCCACCAAAAAAGATTTCAGCTATTCGGCGGATATGCCCGAAGGCACATACGGCACGATGGACGATGCCATGCCCGAGATCTATCAGCCGAATGAGTCGAGCGGTGCCGTACCGATGCAAAAAGGCTACCGCATAGAGGGAACGCCTTATATCGTTTGGCTCCGTGACGAGCAAAATGCCATTATCTGTTATGACAGCAAGGACGGCAAGACCGAGCTTATTTTATTGGTGGAGTATACCTTGGAGCATACGACCCTTCGCATCACGGATGGCGACGAGTATCAGCTCTTTGACGTGGACGGCAGCACTATTGTGCCGACCGAGGGAGACCTGCTGGAAAAACTGATCATATACAAATAACCGCACATACCGGAATTCATAGGAAACGGGGCTTGCGCATTAGCGCAAGCCCCATGTTTTTATCAAATTCTGTTAAAATTTCTTTCTTTGCTTTCTTTCCGAAATGACCTCAGTCACAAAGACCGCCAAAAGAAACGCACCGCATGCAAGCACGAACAAATTGCCGATGCGCGAATACAGCGTCAGCTCCTGCCGCATATAAACGTCCTCGCAGATATACCACTCTCTGTCCTGCCCGATCTCGGCGATCACTTCACCCGTCGGGGAGACAATGGCGGAAATACCCGTGTTTGCCGCACGGACCAGCCAGCGTCCGTTTTCCACCGCGCGAAGCACCGCCTGCGCGTTATGCATACGCAAAGCCGCCGAGTGCAAGAACCATGAATCATTGGTGGATACCACCAAAAGCTCCGCACCGTCAAGCACGCTGTCTCTGACCGTCTCCTCATAAATGGAGTCAAAGCAAATGGAAATGCCCAGCCTTCCGTGCTCGGTGGTCACGATGTTGCTGTCCTTACCCTTTGTAAAATCCGCATCTGCCGCATTGATGTCGGCAAGCGGAGGAATGATAGTCTCGACAAATGCTCTCATGGGAACAAACTCCCCAAAGGGCACAAGGTGCCGCTTGTTGTACACCGTATCGTCAAGCGAGCCGTCGGGACGAAAAGTAAAAATACTGTTGTAGCGGTTGCCCTCATCATCCCTGTCAAACGCACCCGCCAAAAGATAGCAATCGCCACCGCTTGCCGTGCCTGCCAAAAAGTCTTTCACCGACGGCATATCGTCCAGCACGTCGGGGAAAGAGGATTCCGCCCATACCACGATCTGCGCCCCTCGCCTTACCGCCTGTTCGGTAAGCTGTTTTTGCTTTCTTAAGGTATCCAGATAGCGCGAGGCATCCCACTTGGACTGCGAGGAGACGTTGCCCTGCACCGCCGCCACCTTGACGGGCTCACCCTCATCCTTGTCGGTGATCATGAGCACACCGCCCAAAATAAGATTTACCGAAAACAGCGCGATCGGCACGATGACAAGTATCCGACGTTCGTAATAAAAAACATACGCGATCAAAAAATTGACCGCCACGATCAAAAAGGTAATAAAATATGAACCAAACAGCGAAGCGCTTTGCACGATAGGCAGCATATTCACCTGCCCGAGAGCCAAGCGCGACCACGGCACGCCCGCCCATGTCAGCGAGGTCAGCCACTCAAACACCGTCCAAAGAGCCGCCGCCAAAAACGGCAAAAGAATACGGCGTTTTTTGTTTGCCGACCCCATGGAAAACACACGGAGCAGCAGAAAAATAAATGCACAAGGGATCGCTTGAAGTGCGGTGAGCCCAAACCACGCGGCAATGACCACCACAACCGCCGCCCCTTTGGAGATCCCGAGAAAATCCATGGGGTACATGGTGACAAAAAAGTGGAACACCGCAAAATAATACACCCCGAAAAACAAGAGCAGATACAAAAAGCTCCGCTTCATAGGCGTGCCGCGCTCGGCAAAGGAAAAGCAGACCAGCGCAAACGGCACCAGCGTCACCCATTCCAATATACCAACCTGCGGAAACATAACGGTGAGCGCGGTCAAAAGAGCACTCGCCAAAAGAAGCGGCACTCTGAATTTTCCCACCGAAAACAGTCTCATACTCTCACCCTCAAATTCCGAAATTTTTCAAAAACCAGATATCCTTATTTTCGAGCCGCACCGTCTTGCCTTTCAGATAGCCAAGACAGCCGTCTGTATTCTCAAAATCAAAAACCAACCGATAGGCGTAAAGCGCTTGAAATTTATATCCCTTTTCCCTGTCGTCTCGGTTGATGCCGTACTTGCCGTCGCCAAGGAGCGGATGCCCGATGTGAGCTAAGTGCGCGCGGATCTGATGCGTGCGCCCCGTCACCAGCTCGACCTCAAGAAGGCTTTGCCCGTCCTTTTCCTTGAGCACGCGGTATTTTGTGATGATCTCTTTACTGCCCTTCAAAGGCGTGTCGGACACCTGTACCACATTGTTACGGCTGTTCTTTCTCAAAAAACCGTACAGCGTGTCCTCTTTTTTGGGCATGCGCCCGTGAGCGGCACAGTAATAAAACTTACGGATCTGATCCTCTCGGATCTTGTCATTCATTTCTCTGAGTGCCGCGGCATTTTTGGCGGCAATGACGATGCCTCCCGTATTGCGGTCAATGCGGTTGCACAAAGCGGGAGCAAAGGATTGCTCATCTAAAGGGTTATATTCCCCTTTTTGGCAAAGATATGCCTTGATGTGCAAAATAAGCGTATTGTCGCCGCTGTCCTCACCCTCATGAACGAGAACCCCTTGCCGCTTGTTGCAAAGCAGAATGTTGTCATCCTCGTAACAAATGTCAAGCTTGGGGCGAATGGCTGTCAGTGCCGACTCATCCTTTTCGGGAGCGTCAAAAAATTCCTCTTTGATGAAAAGCTGAATCTCGTCTCCCTCGGAAAGCATGACGTTCGGCTCGGTCCGCTTACGGTTAAGCTTGATCTTTTTTAAGCGGATCTGCTTATACATCATCGACAAAGGAAGTCCTCTCACCGCTTTGGTAAGGAACTTATCAAGCCGCTGTCCCGCATCATTTTTCATGACCTTTAAAATACGCATATCCGCTCCCAAAAATGGCGGGAGAGACCATCTCCCCCGCCGTCCTTTTATTTACAGGGTTCCGAAAATTCTGTCGCCCGCATCGCCAAGACCGGGGACAATGTAAGCGTGCTCGTTTAGCTTTTCATCCAGTGCCGCCGTGTAGATGTCGACATCGGGATGCTCATCCTGCACCTTCTTAACACCCTCGGGTGCCGCCACAAGGCACATAAAGCGGATAGCCTTACAGCCTCTCTGCTTAAGCATAGTCAGCGCATCTGCCGCCGAGCCGCCCGTTGCCAGCATGGGGTCAACCAAGATCACGATCCTATCCTCAATATCGTGAGGAAGCTTGCAGTAATATTCCACGGGCTTATGTGTCTCGGGGTCACGGTAAAGACCGATATGACCTACCTTCGCCACGGGAACAAGGCTTTGAAGTCCGTCCACCATGCCAAGTCCTGCGCGGAGAATCGGCACGATGGCAAGCTTTTTGCCCGAGATCATTTTTGCCGTCATTTTCTGAATGGGCGTCTCAATGGTAACGTTTTCCAAGGGAAGGTCACGTGTAAGCTCGTAGCCCATCAGCATGGCGATCTCATTGAGCAGCTCGCGGAAATCTTTCGAGCCTGTCTTTTTGTTTCTCATGATCGAGAGCTTGTGTGTAATTAAGGGATGATTGATTACATGAAGCTGACTCATATTCATTCTCCTTTAAACAACCTATTTTAATTATTATACCTTTTTTTTCTCACGTTTTCAAGAGCTTTCGCAAAATATTTTGTATTTTTGCATTTTTTCACAAAAAATTGTTTACACCTACACAAATTCGTGATAAAATGAAGTGTACGATCCGGATAGATTTTTCACCGAAAGGAAACGGTATGTCACAAGCAAAAAAGACAGTCGGCTTTTTTACGTTGGGCTGTAAAGTCAATCAATATGAATCCGAGGCTATCGGCGAGTTGTTTTTGTCGCGCGACTACGACGTGCGCCCCGCCGAGGAGATATGCGACATCTACGTCATCAACACCTGCACCGTCACCGCCGAAAGCGACCGTAAGGCACGCCAGATCATTCGCCGTGCCATCCAAAAAAATCCAAGCGCCTATATTTTGGTAACGGGCTGTCTTGCACAGACTGCGCCCGAAAGCCTCACACGCCTTACAGGCGTGGACTATATCTGCGGCAACGCAGAAAAATGTGCTGTCGTGGATGCCGCCGATGCACTTGTGAAAAGCGGCAGAAAAAACACGGTTGCCGAGTGCGTTGTCCGCCCACTTGACGGCGCGTCCTTTGAACCCATGCACATCTGCAAATTCGACCCCACGCGCGCCTATATCATGATCGAGGACGGCTGTGAATCGCATTGCACCTACTGCATCATTCCCAAAGCGCGCGGCGGCATACGCTCAAAGCCCATGGAGGATGTACTGGATGAGGTCAGAACACTGACAGCGGGCGGTTGCCGCGAGATCGTTCTGACAGGCATTGAGACCGCCTCATACGGCAAAGATCTTGACGGCGTGTCGCTGATCGATCTTTTAGAGCAGGTTGACCGTATTCCGAACATCGGCAGGGTACGCCTTGGGTCACTGGACCCGTCTCTTATGAAACAGCCTTTTATCGACCGCCTCTCGCGCCTGAAATCGGTCACTCCGCACTTTCACCTTTCCATGCAAAGCGGAAGTGACAGGATCCTTGCGCTGATGAAGCGAAAATATAACACCTCCATGGCGCTTGAAAGCATCGAACGCTTGCGCCGTGCCATGCCGCGTGTCATGCTCACCACCGATATGATCGTGGGCTTCCCCACTGAGACCGAGGAGGA
This sequence comes from Eubacteriales bacterium, assembly GCA_045587785.1. GTDB lineage: Bacteria > Bacillota > Clostridia > Oscillospirales > CAG-272 > RGIG8775. The sequence continues at coordinate 14,172 of JAZNDA010000066.1, forward strand.
CTTTGAGCAAACGCTCCGCTTTGTCACAGAGGCGGAATTCCTTATGATACATGTTTTTCCCTACTCGGGTCGCCGCGGTACGCCTGCCGCCGCCATGAGCGGACAGGTGCCGATGGAACTGCGCCGAAAGCGCGCCGCCATGCTTTCCGCAAGACAAGCCGAGATACGAAAAAAATTGCTGACAGAGCAGATCGAACAGTCCCCCGTCTGTGAGGTGCTGTTTGAGACAAGCAAGGACGGTTACAGCTACGGACATACCGACAATTTTATCGAGGTGCGGACAAAGACCGACCGCCTCCTTCACGCCACGACCGCCAAGGTACGTCTTTTGCATACCGACGGCAATATCATAGATGCTGAGCTTATCGAATAAGGAGTAATCAGATGAACACGGAACTGCAGGAAAACCTTCCGAAAATTGAAAAATTCCCCTACCTCTCTCCCTCTCTTTTGAAGGAGTTTGCCGCCTACTATACCCCGAACATGGGGCAGGCAGAGCTGGCGCACTGTCAAAGATTCTTTGCCATGCGCAAGGGACTGCCGCCAAGCGAGGAGGAGCTTGCCTTTTTGGACGCCTTTGTGGGGCAGAACTACCGCTATCCCGACGCGTTTCTGATCTCGCAAATGCAAACGGAGGACGCTTTTTTGGCTGAGACCTTTCATGACCTCATGGATAAGCGTGCCACCGTCTCGCCTCATTATTCGACGCCCTGCTCTTTTTCGGAGATCACCGAGGTGGCACAGAAGTATCTCGGGGCATGCGGCAAAAAGCCCTCACCCATGGATACTTTGCGCTTTTCCTGTCTGACACATCCCGCGCTGACGCTCGCCGCTCACAAGGCGGAACCCGTTTGCCTTGACGGCGACACCCAAAACGGTCTTTTTGGCGGAAAACCGCTTCAAAACGCGCTTACCTGCCACGCACCGCTCGCAGACGGCGACAAGATGTATGCACTGCTGAAAAGCACCGACGGAGACGGCGTGTCGGATTTTGAGCAAAAGCTGCTCGCCTTTGCGGCATCCCCCTCGGTTCTTTTGCACGTAAAAAAGCTTTATCCCGTAGGAAAACGGGGACTGCTTGGGGCACTTTTTGACACCGAGATGGGCTTTAAGGTCGAGCTTTCCCGTCTGTACGGCGACGCACCTGCAAAGAGGTTGCTTGAGGACGACCTCGGACTTATGTTTGTTGCCAAAAAAGATAAGTCCTCCGATGTGCTGATGGATGCACTGGAAGCAGGACTTCGCCCAAGACTTGTGGGCACGCTCAGAAATGACGGGCAAACGCTCCTTGAGCACAGTGCCGATCACTGCCTTGCGTTCACACTCCCGTTCTTAAGGGCACTCGCCTTCTCCCGTGCTTACCGCACCGAGATCATCCCGCGCGAGCCCTGCCGTGACGTTGCGATTTCCCCTCTCGGGACCGCTTGCATAGACGGACAGAACGTGATCTTTGCGCGTGCCGACGGCGATGACAGCCGCCACGCCGCGCTGTACGCCGCGCTTTGCGCTCTTGCATCATGCGTCGGTAGCGGCGTGGGACTTCGTGACGTACGGATCGCCGTGCGCACAAAGCTGTTCCTTGCCGATATTTCCACAAAAAACCTTGGCAAACAGCTTGGTTTGCTTTTGGGGCTTTACCGCGCCGAGACCGAGTTTGAGCTGACCGAGCTTGACAGCGAAATACAGATCACCGATAAAAACGCCTCGGTCACGCTGTACGCCGTGGCTTCAAAGCCGCAAGCCATCATACCCGATACATTGGTCGGCGACTCCTCTGCGATCTATCTTTTGGAGCCGCGGTATGACGGTGACGGCAACCCCGATTTTGAAAGCGTCAAGGATATGTTCGCCTATGTAGGCAAGCTCACGGAAAACGGCACCGTGCTGTCGGCAAGAGCTGTCTTTGGCAATATTCTGCCAACGCTTGAACAAATGAGCGGCGACAAAACGGTCGAATATGCTCTCGATAAGCCTTACACCGCCCGCGCGGGCAGTATTTTGGTGGAGACCGCACAAAGTATAGGAGGCATGCTTGTTGGAAAAGTCTTGCCCGCAAGCACAGAGACCGAGGAAAGCGACGAAAATCCCGATAACGCTTGACAAGCGGAAGATTTTGGTATATAATATCTTGGATATATAACACCCCCGAAAGGATTTACGAATATGACGATTTATGACGAGTTGGTTGCCAGAGGTCTCATTGCTCAGGTAACCGATGAAAAAGAGATCCGCGACCTTGTGAACGCGGGAAAAGCCACCTTCTATATCGGCTTTGACCCGACAGCCGACAGCCTTCACGTCGGTCACTTTATGGCACTTTGCCTGATGAAGCGTCTGCAGATGGCAGGAAACCGTCCCATCGCCCTGATCGGCGGCGGTACGGCTATGATCGGTGACCCCTCGGGACGTACCGACATGCGCTCGATGATGACCAAGGAGACCATTGCACACAACTGTGAGTGCTTCAAAAAACAGATGGAGCGCTTTATTGAGTTTGGCGAGGGCAAGGCGCAGATGGTAAACAACGCCGATTGGCTTCTTGACCTCAATTACGTGGATGTGCTCCGCGAGGTCGGCGCGTGCTTCTCGGTCAACAACATGCTCAGAGCCGAGTGCTATAAGCAAAGAATGGAAAAGGGTCTTTCCTTCCTTGAGTTCAACTACATGATCATGCAGTCCTATGACTTCTACCGTCTGCATCAGACACACGGCTGTAATTTGCAGTTCGGCGGCAATGACCAGTGGTCCAATATGCTGGGCGGTACCGAGCTCATCCGCCGTAAGCTGGGTAAGGACGCGCACGCCATGACCATCACCCTGCTTCTCAATTCCGAGGGCAAAAAGATGGGTAAGACCGCAAGCGGTGCGGTTTGGCTTGATCCGAACAAGACCAGCCCGTTTGATTTCTACCAGTACTGGAGAAATATCGATGACGCGGACGTGCTCAAGTGCATCCGTATGCTGACCTTCTTGCCCCTTGAGGAGATCGACAAGATGGACGGTTGGGAAGGCAGTCAGCTCAACACCGCCAAGGAGATCCTTGCATATGAGCTGACCGCGCTGGTTCACGGCACAGAGGAAGCAAAAAAGGCACAGGACAGCGCACGCGGTCTGTTTGGCTCGGGCAACATGGAAAATATCCCTGCTGTTGCTCTTGCCGATGAGGATTTCACGGACGGACAGATCGACATTCTCACCCTGCTTGTGAGGGCAGGTCTTGTCCCCTCCAAATCCGAGGCAAGACGTGCGGTAGAACAGGGCGGCGTAACGATGGACGGCGAAAAGGTCACCGACATCAAGACCGTGTACGCCAAGAACGCGTTTGAAAACGGACTTCTGGTCAAGCGCGGCAAAAAGAGCTTTAAGAAAATTACGTTATAAAAAGGATTAGGGGGACTTTTTGAAAAAAGTCCCCCTATAACCCCTCAAAAACTTTTGCGGCTGAGCACTTGATTGAGCTTTGCCGTTTTTCTTTTCAGCATCGCATAAATGATTGCCCAGATCACGATGTAGCCAACGATAAAGATCGCCGTGAATACGATGATGGGCATGGCACCGATATCCAGCCAATCGTTGAGCAGATAGGTGCCAAGATAGCCGATGTATAAAACCCCGCCGTGAATGAGGATCGCCACCATGAGCGGCAAACGCTCAATTTGATAGATGGCATTCATGCCGCCTGCAATAAAGGCGAGCGCAGACAGTGAAAATATACCGATGCAGACCCCGTTTACACTCAAGGTGTCTATGACGCCTGCCCCTTGCAGTATCAGATAGATGACCGCCAAAACAAGGGGGCCGAAACCGCAAGCGATCATGCCGCGATGTAAAAAATCCTTGATAAATCTTTTCATTTTCCTTCATACCTCCTTCTGATCTGTGAAAAGCATCTCCTTGAAACGTATTCCCGATATCCGCACGCAAACACGGCGTCCACACCGCCGCTGATCACGGTATCAAACCTTTTGATACGTTGCTCGTTGGCAAGGGTAGACTTGTTGATGCGGATAAAGTAAGCGGGCAAAATATTCTCCAGATCACGAAGTCTGTCCTTCAGCGTATAGCGATTGCCCTCGGTATCGATGGCGAACACCTTTCTGTCAAGGACGGTAATGCACTCGATCTCCCCAAAGGACATCTTGCGCATTTCATCCTCCCTGTAGGCCATAATAAAATCCGCACCCGAAAAGTTTCGCACGAGATCTTCTATCTGCCGTGTCAAAGAGGAAGGGGCATGAACGATCGCCGTGATTTGTTCTTCGGCATCCCTATCAATAATCAGTTTATACTTCATTTCTAAGATCCTTACTGTTTTTTCATTTGCCAAAGGAAACAGAACACCGAGGCAGCCGTTATCACTACGCTATATAGAAGAATCGGCAGAATGTGTGCCCCGACAAGTTCAAGATCTCCGTCAAATAATGCTTTTTCCATTTCCACCGCGTGAACGAATGGAAGTGCACCCGCTATTTTCTCAAAGACACCGCCCACCAGCTTCAGATCAAACCACACGCCCGAAAGCCACGCCGAGAGATTGGTAAGTAAAGCTCCGCAAATACCGCCGACCTGCTTCACACCAAAAATACTGCCGCACAAAAGTCCAAGCGCGATATTAAAAATTGCCATAGGTATGATACCGATAACTGCATAAATCATATTCACGCTGAGCGTAAGCCCCAAAGGGATCGCAAACAGATAGCAGATCGCCGTCTGCCCGAGAGCAATAGGCAGAAGCGGAAGCATATATCCCATGATGAAGTCGAATCCCGTGAGCGGAGTTGTGTACAATCGCTGTAAGAGTGCGCTTTCGCGGTCTTTAGCAACCAGCGTTGCCGAAAACAGCGTCATGAATGACAGCCCAAACACGGTAATGCCGGGAGTCAACGTGTCGATCTCAAACAAGCTCACGGGTATATTTGCCTGCAAGGTGCTGAGAAGCAACAGTAAAACAAGCGGAAATCCCAACCCGAAGCCGAGATTGATCGGATCGCGCAAGATCTCTTTGGCACATCTTTTGGCAAAAGTCATCATTCTCATACCGCGCCCTCCTTTACGACAGAAACGAACGCCGCTTCAAAATCGTTTGTTCCGGCTTTCTCGTTTAGTTCCTCTACTGTACCCACCGCCAGAAGTCTGCCGCTTTTCATGATACCGATGCGATCGGAGAGTGCTTCGGCTTCTTCCATATAATGTGTTGTCAGAACAATCGTTACGTTGCCTTTCAAGGAGCGAATGATTTCCCAAAGCTCGTGCCTTGCTATCACGTCAAGACCCAGCGTGGGCTCGTCCAAAAACAGAATTTTGGGATCACTGATGAGTGCCATAGCGATGCTGACACGTCTTTGCCAGCCGCCCGACAGCTTGCCTGCCTTTCTTTGCAAAACGGTATCCAAACAGAATCTCACGGAAAGCTCTGTGATCTTCGCCCGCGTTTTTTCCCCCGAGAAGCCGTGAATACCGCATATCAGTTCAAGGTTTTCCTTTACGGAAAGCCCCGAGGCAACGGCGGTTTCTTGGGGAGATACACCGATCAACCGCTTTACTTGTTCCGATTCCTTCGTAATACTGTAACCGCCCACCGTTGCGTCTCCGTCCGTGGGCTTTGTCAGACAAGACAGCATCTTGATCGCCGTGGTCTTGCCCGCGCCGTTTACACCGAGCAAAGAAAATAATTCCCCCTGCCGTATTTCCAAATTCAGTTTGTCAACCGCGGTGATATCCCGATATCGCTTGGTAAGAGCGGCGGTTTTGATCGCACACATCGGCAGCATCCTCCTTTTGATTTTCTTGTAAAAACATTATAGCATACGAGAATGAGGAAACGTAGGGTTTTGTCTGTTCGGTCATTTTCGGTGTCTGTTCGGTTTGATTGTGCAAGCTTCTCAGAATATTATACCATACTTTTTCAAATTTTGCCACCGTTAAATGGGGCGCGTACGAAACACAGTTTTCGTACGCGCCCCATTTTTATTTCCGCTTGCTCTTAAAGAACACCGAAGCAAGAAAACCGAAGATGAGTGCGGCGGCAGTGCCGCCCGAGGCGGCGGTCAACGCACCCGTGAGAACCCCCACGAGCCCTCTCTCGTTGACCGCCTCTCTCACGCCCTTGGCGATAGTGTTGCCAAAGCCCGTCAGCGGCACGCTCGCCCCCGCACCCGCAAAATCCACAAGCGGTTGATACAAACCGATAGCACCGAGAATGACACCTGCCACCACGTACCCCACAAGGATTCTTGCAGGTGTCAAAGGGGTCTTGTCGATCAGAATTTGCGCGATCACGCAAAACAGACCGCCAACCACAAATGCCCAAATATAATTCAAAGCCTTGCACCTCCTCTGAGCTCCACCAGATGCGCAATGGCGGGGATGGCATCCCCCTGCATCACGCTGGACGGGCTCATCATCGCACCCGTTGCCATGAGAAGAACGCGCCCAAGCTCGCCCGACAACAGCTTTGGATAGAGATATGCCGCCGTTACCACCGCCGCGCATCCGCATCCCGAGCCACCCGCATGCTTGTCCTGTGTATTTCTGGAATAGATCAGCCGTCCGCAGTCATGATATCTGTCTCTGATGTCATATCCTGCCGCCTGCATCAGCTCACAAAGAATGGCACCGCCTTCCCAACCGAGGTCACCCGTAACGATCATGTTGTAGTCACGCGGCTGAGTACCCGTCGCCCCAAAAAATCTTGTCAGCGTATGCACCACCGCAGGTGCCATGGCGGCACCCATGTTGGCGGCATCCCGAATTCCCTTTTCCACCACGATGCCCGGCATGGCGTACTTTATGCGCACCCTGCCCTCGGTGCCCAGCATAAACGCGCCCGCCCCCGTGACCGTCCACTGGGCGGTGGGGGTGCGCTGTGAGCCGTATTCGATCGGACTGCGATACTGCCTCTCCGCCGTGCAATAATGCGAGGACGCCACCACGGCGCACCGCTCGCAAAATCCGCCGCTTTGAAGCGCCGACGCCAAAATAAGCCCCTCTACCGACGTCGAGCATGCGCCGTACAGCCCAAAATACGGCACGTCATATTTCATCAGACCATAGGACGATGCCACGCACTGATTCAAAAGGTCCCCTGCAAATATTGCGTCTACTTCCTCCTCTTTCACCTTGCTTTTGAGCAAAAGCGTACCGAACGCCCGACGCTGCATCTCACTTTCCGAACGCTCAAAGGTATCTTTGCCGAAGCGGTCAGTCTCGTCATATTCATCAAACAGATCACCCAGCGGTCCGTCATGCTCTGTTTTTCCCACCACCGACGACACCGCCATAAGCCCTGTATCAAGCTCCAAAAGGCCGTTTGCCATTTTTTCAGTTCTCCCATCACTCTTTTTCAAAAAGTATGCTCCCAAAGGCGGCGAATTATGTAAACAAAAATAAAAAGCGCCCGTCACGGCAACAAAATTCGGATTTGACATTGACACCCAAAACTGAGTATGGTAAAATAAAAACAACATAATAGAAAGCTGTGTCAAAGTCATGAAATTACTCATCCGATATCTAAAGCCCCATACGGCTGCCATCGCGATCTGTCTTTTTATCAAAGCACTCGCCACACTCGCCGAGCTGATCATCCCTTACATATCGGCGCACATCATTGACCATATCGTGCCCCTGAAAAGCGTAAGGCAGATCCTATGGTGGGGCGTCGGCATGATCGGTTTCGCCGCACTCGCTCTTTTGCTCAACGCCACCGCCAATATGTTGGCGTCACGTACCGCTCGCAATTTCACAAGAAAACTCCGACATGATCTGTTTTCGAACACCGTGCGCCTTTCCTGCCGATCTGCCGACCGCCTGACCGTGCCCAGTCTGGAAGCACGTCTGACTGCCGATACCTATAACCTTCACCAAATGGTAGGAACCATCCAACGCCTTGGCGTAAGATCGCCGCTTTTGCTTTTTGGCGGCATCGCTACGGCACTTTTTCTTGATGCCTCTTTGGCACTTATTTTGATCGGCGTACTTCCCTTCGCTCTGCTGATCGTGATCTATATCACCAAAAAGGGTATTCCCATATACGGTGAGATCCAAAAAAACGTGGATAATATGACGCGCGTGGTCAGAGAGGATGCTAAGGGTATCCGCGTGATCAAGGCGTTGTCCAAGGATATCCATGAGCGCGAGCGCTTTGACACCGCAAACCGCGCCCTTGTCGCCATCGAAAAAAAGGCAGACCTTACCATGGGGCTTTCCCGTCCCGTCATGCAGCTTTTCTTCAACCTCGGTCTGGTTGCCACCGTTCTTGTGGGCGCGTACCGCGTGAACGCAGGGACCTCCGAGCCCGGCTCCATCATCGCATTTTTGCAGTATTTCACCATGATCTCGCTTGCCATGATCACGCTGACACGTATTTTCGTCATCTACTCCAAGGGCATCGCTTCGGCAAAACGCGTGGACGAGGTCTTAAATACCCAAAGCGAGCTGACCCACGTAAAGGAGGATATCACACGCCGCGAGCCCTACCTCTGCTTTGATCACGTCTGGTTTGCCTACCATAAAGGCAAGAACGTCTTGCATGACGTCAGCTTCACGCTGGAAAAAGGACAGACCCTCGGTATCATCGGTGCCACGGGAAGCGGAAAAAGCACACTGGCAAAGCTTCTGCTGAGGTTTTACGATGCCACGGACGGCACCATCCGCGTGGGTGGCAAGGATATACGCTCCTACCCTCGGGATCAGTGGCATAGACGCTTCGGCGTGGTGCTTCAGAACGATTTTGTCGCCGCCGACACCGTGCGCGAAAACATCGATTTCGGCAGAGGTCTTTCGGACGCCGATATCCATAGGGGTGCCAAGGATGCACAGGCAAGCGAGTATATCGAGAGCTTCCCCGAGAAGTACGATTACCCGATCACAGCCAAGGGCACCAATATCAGCGGCGGACAAAAGCAGCGGCTTCTGATCTCCCGTGCCCTTGCGGGCAACCCCGAAATCCTCATCCTTGACGACAGCTCCTCCGCTCTGGACTACAAGACCGACCTTGAGCTTCGCCGTGCCATAGCAAACCGAACTGGGAACACCACCGTCATTCTGATCGCCCAGCGCATCAGCTCGGTCATGAATTCCGACCTCATTTTGGTCATGGACGAGGGTAAGATCATCGGGGCGGGCACGCATGACCAGTTGATGGCTGATTGCGAAGTCTATCGCGAGATCAGCCATTCGCAGATGGGAGGTGCTATCCTTGAATAAGCAAACAAGAGGCTTTGCCAAAGCCACACACACCGAGGAAATGCTGTCCAAAACGGCGCGGATGGCAGTGATCTCCCGTCTGAGCAAATATCTTTTCAGATACAGGTATCTGGTCATACTTATTCTGGTCATGATGCTGACCTCCAATTTTCTGGCACTTGCCGCCCCCATGCTATCGGGCAAAGCCATCAATGCGTTGTCGAACGGCGCGGGCAAGGTTGACCTTCGCACCGTGACCACCTACTGTATCCTTATGACGCTCTGCTACGTCATATCGGCAGTTTTCTCCTACGTTCTTACCGTTTTGACCACCGTGCTTGGCAAAAAGATCGTCTACACCATGCGCAAGCAGGTGTTTGACAAACTGACCGAGCTTCCCGTGTCCTTTTTTGACACGCACGCCACGGGCGATATTATCAGCCATATTTCTTACGACATCGACGTGGTCAACGTCTCCCTGTCCCACGATCTATTGACCATTCTCACCAGCCTTGTCACGGTCATCGGCTCGCTGATCATGATGGTCACCATCGCCCCTGCACTCCTGATCGTGTTTATCTTTACCGTTCCCGCCTCCATAGGCTTTGCCAAATGGAAAACCACGCACACCCGTCCGCTTTTCCGCAAGCGCTCCATGGCGCTCGGCGCGCTCAACGGCTATGCCGAGGAAATGCTGTCGGGACACAAGACCATCAAGGCATACGGCAGAGAGGACGTCATCATCTCCCGTTTTGACGAGAAAAACGACTATGCAGTAAACGCATACTACAAAGCCGATCTTCAAGGCGCCTATATGGGTCCGATCATCAATTTTATTAACAATCTTTCGCTGTCTTTGGTTGCCATGCTCGGCGGTATCTTCTACATGCTGACCGCGACGCGCGGTGCGGCGCTCCCGCCGTTTTTCCAAATTGGCCTGGGCGACGTGGGGGCGTTTATGCAATATTCGCGTAAATTTTCGGGTCCCATCAATGAGTTTGCCAACATTCTTCACGAGCTGCAGTCGGCTTGCGCCGCCGCGGAACGTGTGTTCCGTATTTTGGACGAGCCTACTGAAAAAGCGGACAGTGCGGACGCCGTCACACTTGAGGGTGTCAGAGGCGACGTCAAGATCCAAAACGTCAGCTTCGGATACGTCCCCGAAAAGACGGTCATTCATGATCTTTCGCTGGATGTGAAGGCAGGCAGTACGGTCGCCATCGTCGGCCCTACGGGTGCGGGAAAGACTACCATCATTAACCTTCTGATGCGCTTTTACGATGCCGACAAGGGCACCATACGTATTGACGGCAAGGACATCTGCCACGTCACGCGCGAGAGCCTCAGACGCGCTTACACCATGGTACTGCAGGAGACCTGGCTATTCCACGGCACTATTTTCGAAAACATCACCTACGGCAAAAAAGATGCCACGTACGAGGATGCGGTAAAAGCCGCCAAAGCAGCTAAGATCCATACCTTCATCGAGAGTCTGCCAAATGGCTATGACACACTTCTTACCGATGACGGCACGGGTATTTCCAAGGGCCAAAAGCAGCTGATCACCATTGCGCGTGCCATGCTGTCCGACGCACCCATCCTTATCCTTGACGAGGCGACCTCAAACGTAGACTCGCGCACCGAGGTCAATATTCAGTCCGCCATGAACGCGCTGATGAAAAACCGCACCTGCTTTGTTATCGCGCATCGCCTATCCACCGTTCAGAATGCCGATACCATTTTGGTGTTCAAACAAGGCGAGGTCATTGAGCAAGGTACCCACGGCGAGCTGTTGCAAATGAACGGCTTTTATGCCTCGCTGTACAACTCGCAGTTCTCGAATAAATAAATAAATAAATAAATAAATAAATATAAAAAAGGAGACAAACATGAGTCAACTAAAATTTCCAAAAAAACCCCTCATCCGCAAGCTTGGGACAATAGAGTGCAACAATATTGTGGAAACCACGCCTTTGGTCTACCGCGGTGAGCTTTACCGCTTTGAGGTAGTAAGAAGAAAGAGCTTTACTGCACAAAACGCGCGTGAGGATTGGGAAAATATAGATGAACTTCCCTGCTTGCGATTTGTGCATGTCAGAACCAACACCAAAACCCCCTGCTTTGCAGACGGACACAGTTTTGGATTTGCCTATGCCGAGGGCGACGTCATGTACGTTGTGACGGGTTCTCGCCCCACGTGTGGAAGTGACGGTCTGGTGTTCTACCGTTCTACCGATCTTGTCAACTGGGAACAGTACGCCACTGTCGACCTCCCCGAATGGAAGATATACAATATGAACATTGCTAAAATGGGAGATATTTACACATTGCTCATTGAAATCAGTGCACCGGCTGAGGAATGTGGCAAACCCTTCACCTTCCGTTTTATGCAATCCACTGACTTGACAAATTGGACGTTGACCGCGAGCGACTGTGTTTTTCAAAAAGATCGCTATTGCGGAAGTCCCGCGCTTTATACCTTTGAGGGAGATCCGTACTATTACGTCGGATATTTGGAAGAATATCCGAATCAGTGCTACGCAAACTGCATAGCACGCTCCAAGGACCTTAAAAACTGGGAATACAGTCCTATCAACCCTGTGCTGATGTATGATGAGACAGAGGACAAGAAGATAGGCAATCCCTTTCTTACGCCCGCAGACCGTGCGCGTGTGGATGCCGCACTGGATATCAACAACAGTGATATGGAGCTTTGCGAATATCTGGGCAGAACGATTATTTACTATAGCTGGGGCAATCAAAAGGGCACGGAGTTTTTGGCTGAGGCATGCTACGAGGGCGGCATGCATGAGTTTTTGAAGGCATTTTTTGAGGCTTGATATTATAGCCGAAGAGAGCACATAAAAAGACGGATTGCCGATCAGGCCTGATCGGCAAACCGCCTTTTTTTCGGTTATTTACTGTTTAACTTCTTCCATGACGAATGCCTCCAGCACGTCGCCAAGCTTGATGTCGTTGAACTTTTCAAGGCCCACACCGCACTCATAGCCTGCGGCGACCTCACGCACGTCGTCCTTGAAGCGGCGAAGCGAGGTGATCTTATCCTCGTACACCACAACACCGTCACGCACCACGCGGATCTGCGCGTTTCTTGTGATCTTGCCGTCCTGAATATACGAGCCCGCAATGGTTCCCACATTCGGCACATGAATGGTCTGACGCACCTCGGCGTGCCCCAGAAGCACTTCCTTGAACTTGGGTGCCAGCATACCCCTCATAGCGGCAGTGACCTCCTCGATCGCATCGTAAATGACGCGGTAGGTACGGATCTCCACGTTCTGTCTCTCGGCAGAATCCAGCGCACCCTTGTCGGGACGGACGTTAAAGCCGACGATAATAGCGTTCGAAGCGGCGGCAAGCATAACGTCGCCCTCATTGATACCGCCCGCTGCCGAGTGAATGACCTTGACTCTCACTTCCTCATTGGATATCTTCTCCAGCGAAGCCTTGACAGCCTCTGCCGAGCCGACCACGTCAGCCTTGACGATAATGCTGAGCGTCTTGATACCCTCAGAGATCTGATTGAACAGATCGTCCAGACTTGCACGGCTGTTCGCCTTGAATTCTTCCTCCTTGGCTTGACTGCGGCGCTTATCCGCCAGCTCTCTTGCCATTCTTTCGTCCTCAACGGCGTTGAACTCGTCACCTGCCGTAGGCACTTCATCAAGACCGATCAGCTCTACGGGTACCGAAGGAGCCGCCTCCTTGACCGTTCTGCCCGTATGGTCTGTCATCGCTCTCACACGTCCGACTGCCGTTCCCGCGATTACGATATCGCCGTTATGCAGTGTACCGCTCTGTACCAGCACCGTGACAACGGGACCGCGTCCTCTGTCCAGCTTACCCTCAATAACGATACCCTTGGCTCGTCTGCCCGGATTTGCTTTGAGCTCCTTGACCTCGGCAACCAGAAGAACGCTTTCAAGAAGATCGTCGATACCCATGTGTGTATGCGCCGAAACGGGAATACACATCACGTCGCCGCCCCATTCCTCGGGAACAAGGTCATATTTGGTAAGCTCCTGCTTGATGGCATCGGGATTTGCCGTGGGCTTATCCATCTTGTTGATCGCCACGATAATATCGATACCTGCCGCCTTGGCATGGTTGATCGCCTCAATAGTCTGGGGCATGATACCGTCATCCGCCGCGACCACGAGGATGGCAATATCGGTCGCCATGGCACCTCTTGCACGCATAGCGGTAAACGCCTCGTGTCCGGGAGTGTCAAGGAAGGTGATATCCTGTCCCTTGACCTTTACGCGGTACGCACCGATGTGCTGTGTGATACCGCCCGCCTCGCCCGTGGTAACGTGCGTGTTACGGATAGCATCCAGAAGCGAAGTCTTACCGTGGTCAACGTGTCCCATCACACACACAACGGGTGCGCGGGGCAACAGATTTTCCGCCGTATCCTCCTGCTCCTCAAACAGCTTTTCTTCAATGGTAACAACGACCTCCTTGGTGACGTTGGCACCAAGCTCGTCTGCCACAAGGTATGCGGTATCGTAGTCGATGAACTGGTTGACTGTGACCATCATGCCCATCAGCATCAGCTTCTTGACCACCTCTGCCGCGGTCACCTTCAAGCGGGAAGCAAGCTCGCCCACCGAGATCTCATCGGGAATGGAAACGTTGACGGGCACCTTCTTAACGGGCGCAGCCGACTTCTTTCCCTTGTGGAAATTCTTCTGCTGCATCTGTCCGCCCGTATTCTTTTTCTTGATGTGCTGGTTACCGCCGCGCATGTCCGCCACGGTATCCGACACAAACGAATTCAATCTGTCATCATATTTGGAAAGGTCAACCGAGCCGCCGCGCATATCCACCACACGCGTCGCGCCTCTGGGTTTAGTCACCGTGCCGCCGCCCTTGGGGGTCTGCTCACGGATGATCTGCTTGGGCTGGAACTTCTCGCGCGGTCCGCCTTGGAAATTACCCGAATCCTTGTCGCGCATACCGCCAAAACCGCCCTGCTGGGGGCGGCCTCCGTTCCCGGGACGCTGTCCCATAGGTGCGCCGTTCACGGGACGCTGTCCCATGGGTGCGCCGCCTTGGGGACGTCCGCCGCCTTGGGCACCGAAACGGTTGCCATAAGGCTGAGCGCCTGTCTGCCCTTGGGGCTGACGGGGTGCGCTTTGTGCGTTATTCTGATATGTGCCCTGAGGTCTTGCCTGCGGCGCAGGCTTTGCCCCCACTTTGGGTGCTTCAACTTTCTTTTCCACAGGCTTCGCCTCCACCTTAGGTGCCTGTGCCTTCTTTTCCACAGGCTTTGCTTCTACCTTAGGTGCCTCGATCTTCTTTTCCACGGGCTTCGCCTCTACCTTAGGTGCCTCGACCTTCTTTTCTGCGGGCTTTTCTTCTGCTTTGGGAGCTTCGACCTCCTTTTCCACAGGCTTTGGCTCTGCCTTTTTTACCTTGGAAGGAATATAGGTAATGCCGTCCAGATAGTTTTCTATCTCGGTGATCTGATTGTCCTTGGTCAGCGTATCAAACAGCACGTCAAACTCGGTCGCCTCCAGCGACTTTTGCGTGTTCTTGACATCAAAGCCCTTCCCCACAAGAAGGTCCACAATATCCTTGCTCTTTTTGCCAAGGTCCTTTGCGATCTGATTGATTTTAAATTGAGGGTTCACTGCCATAAAATGCCCTGCCTTTCTTTGGTGTTCGGGGTCTCCGAAGCTATACTTTATAATAGATCATATATGATAAAGATTCCGCCTCGGTATAGCCGAAGCCTTGGTATTTGGTTTACGTTAACAACTTTTCAAGCCCTGATGCAAAGTTTTTGTCGGTCACCGCAACTGCGGCAAGCTCTCCGCTTTTTCCCAGTGCGTGTGCAAGCTCACTCACCGTCACATCGGTGCTTTCCAACCGAACGCCGTAATATCGGCATCGGTCACAAATACGCTTGCCTGTGTTTTCCGACACATCCTTTGCCATAAGCACCATAAATACGGGCTTACTTTCCTTGAGCGTGTCGCAGATCATCTGCGTTCCGCATACAAGACCTCTCGCCCTCATGCACAGACCGAGAAGTCCTAAAAGCTTTGTGTTCTTTTCGGCATCACACATGTTCTTCCAGTTCCTTTTCCATTGCGTCGTATACCTCATCGGGGATCTCGCACGCAAGACTTTTATCGATGCGTCCGCCGCGTCTTGCCTTTTTGAGACAAGAAAGCTGTTTGCAGATATAAGCGCCCCTGCCGTTCATCTTGCCTCCGAAATCAAGCTTGATTTCTCCCTCGGGCGTTCTCACCACGCGGAGAAGCTCCGCCTTTGGCTTATGCTCGTTGCATCCGAGGCATCTGCGCTCGGGAATCTTTCTTTTTTTCTGTTCCATGCTTATTCCGTTTTAATATCGATCTTTATACCCGTAAGTCTTGCGGCAAGTCTTGCGTTCTGTCCTTCCTTACCGATGGCAAGCGACAGCTGCTCGGGCGCA
Organism: Eubacteriales bacterium; assembly: GCA_045587785.1. Taxonomy (GTDB): domain Bacteria; phylum Bacillota; class Clostridia; order Oscillospirales; family CAG-272; genus RGIG8775. The sequence goes on from JAZNDA010000066.1 coordinate 29,821, forward strand.
ACTACCACCTTACAGCTTCTCTCACCCGTCATGACCACCTCGTCGACCTTAGCAGGTGCCAATGCCGCCGCCACAAACTCCTCGGGGCTTTCGCTGAACTTGACGATGTCGATCTTCTCGCCGCAAAGCTCATCCACAATACCCGAAATTCTCATGCCGTGATTGCCGATGCATGCGCCGACCGCATCCACGTCCTCATCGCGCGAATAAACCGCGACCTTGGTTCTGGAGCCTGCCTCACGCGCCACACCCTTGATCAGAACGATACCGTCTGTGATCTCGGGAACCTCAAGCTCGAACATGCGTCTGACAAGTCCCGCATGAACACGGGAAAGCGTCACAAGCGGACCGCGCGACTCCTTGTTGACCTCAATGATGTATACCTTGATCTTCTGACCAACCTCAAAGCTCTCCATGGGGATCTGCTCATGCTTCAGAAGCGTAGCCATACCCGTTCCCGTATCCAGAATGACGTTGCCGTTCACATTGTCGATCTTGCTGACCGTAGCGGTAATGATCTCCTCACGCTTGCTCTCATACGCCTGCTGCATAGCGGTCCTCTCGCCCTCGCGGATGGCTTGGATGATAACCGACTTTGCCGCGCCCGCACTCAGACGTCTGAATTCCTTGGTCTTAAGCTCGGTCTCGATGATGTCGCCCATCTTGTGTCTGCGACTCATTGCTTTAGCTTGCTCCAACGTGAGCTCGGTCTCGGGATTTTCAACCACCTCGACCACCGTCTTTTGCTGATACAGCTTGACGTCCTGCTTATTCGGGTCGATCAGAACACGGACGTTGGTGTTGTTGCCGTATTCCTTTTTATACGCCGAGACAAGCGCCGCCTCGATCTTTTCGTACATGTACTCCTTGGGAATACCCTTTTCCTTTTCCAGCATATCAAGGGCGATAAAAAATTCCTTGTTCATACCTTTTTAGTCCTTTCCAAAAATCAATCTTCGAAATCAAACAGTGTTTTCATTTTCGAAACCATCTGGCGTTCCAAAACAACAACTCCGCCCGAGGTCTCAATGGAAATCTTTCCATCCGTGCAATCGGCAAGCGTTCCCACGATCTGTCTTGTGCCGTCAAGCGGTGCATACAGCCTTGCCTCCACGCGGCAACCAAGACACGCTAAAATGTGCTCCTCGGTTCTCAGCTCCCTCTCGATACCGGGTGAGCTGACCTCAAGATAATACGCTCCCTCAATGGGATCCGCCTCATCCAAGATCGGATCAATGGTGCGGTGCATCTTTTCGCAGTCCTCAATATTGATGCCGTCCTGCTTGTCAATGGTGATCCTTAAGATCATTTTGGCGCCTTCCTTGACGTATTCCACGTCCCAAAGAAGATACCCAAATTCCTCTGCCACGGGGAGAATAAGCTCCCTGACCGTACTTGCTACGTTTTTTGAACTTGTACCCATATCCTTCTCCGTTGCAATAATTAAGAGTGGACCGAAGCCCACTCTCATAA
>JAZNDA010000067.1:0-2006 GCA_045587785.1 Eubacteriales bacterium
TCCTGTAAGTGAATAGAGCGCGAGAAGATCATCGCCCTTTATGTTCGGGAAACACTTGCATAGATCGGCAATCGAAAAATACGGCACGTCGATAGGTATCTCATCACAAGTCCATTCCGTATAGTCGGGCGGAAATTCGGGTAGCTTTTCAGCGCGAGTGACGAAGATCATCAAAATTGCTCTGCGCTTTTGTGTAGCGAAATAGTTTTGAAAGGCTACGGAGAATACGCTATTGGTCAGTATCTCATTGGCATCATCAAAAGCAAAGATGTGGCAGGTGCGCTCGGAGAGTGTATTGAAGTTAAGAAACACGTTCTCCCACGTATCGTTACATAGCGAGTACGAAAAATTTGGGGTAGCCGCTACCTCTGTTTTGTCGTGCCGTCTTGTAACGGCTTTTTTGTTTTGCTTTGAAGCCGATCAACAAAAGACAAGGAGAAAAGAAATGCTTGAAGAATTAAAAATTGATCCCGAATTTGAAAAGGTTATCCCGCCGCTGACAAAGGACGAGTACCATCAGCTTGAAGAAAATATTCTTGACGATGGCAGGATCATAATGCCGATTGCCGTATGGGGTGACATCATTGTGGACGGACACAATCGCTATCGCATCGCCCGTGAGTACACGGATGTTCCGTTCTCGACAACACAGCTTGACTTTGCTAACCGACACGAAGCCATTGCTTGGATATGCAAAAATCAGCTTGGTAGACGTAATCTGAGTGACGAACAGAAGGCATATTTACTTGGTAAACGCTATTCTGCCGAGAAGCAGATCGCGATGTTGCGCGACGAAAACGGAAGGTTTTCTCCGTTGGGACAAAATGACCCAACGGGTGATAGTGTTCGCACGAGTGAGCGCATAGCCAAGGAAATCGGCAAAAGTGAGAAGCACGTAAGACGCGCTGAGCAATACGCGCAGGCACTTGATCTTGCGGACAGCGTTTGTCCCGGTATTAAGAAGGATATTTTAAGCGGTTTCCTCAATACCACAAACAAGGATGTTATAGCTTTGCTGAAAGCTGACAAGGAAGATCTTCCCGATATGATCGATGAGCTGCGTGGAATAAAGAAAAAGGAAGATGTGAAAGAAAGGCATCCCATCGAAGACAGCGTTGCCGATGTGAGTATGGTTGGAAACGCCAATATGTTCATTACCGGTATGAATAATTATCTGTCGAGATTCCCTAAGCTGCGCCTTGATCCCGCGTACATTCCTCGCACGTTGTCTGTAATCGAAGCTGTTCGCGATTACTTAAATGAGGTAGAAAAGGATCTTTTAGTCGCGCTTCAAGAAAGCAGTACAAACGAAAATACACCCCAATCTGAACAAGAAACCTAACCTCGTGCCAAGATGGCACAAAGTGAAATAGAGAGTGGTATGGGTCATTTTGACCCATACCAAAACGAAAATCCTCCATACATAGTGCTTATGCACACTGCCCAAGACCACGCCGCAAATCATCACGGAAGGAGGCTCAACATAGTCTGCGGTACAGTTGACGGCAAGAGCGAGGGAATGAGTGGATTCGCCACCTTACGGTATAGGGCTCTGTCCTATACTGTAGCAAGCATAGCAAACGTGGCTACGCGAGCTTACCCGTCTTTGCTTCGGCGCAAAGACACTTTAGGGAAGGCTCCCTAATACCCTCGAAAATTACAACACAGGAGGATAAAACTATCGACAACAAAAAGAAAGAAGAAGTGATCCGCTTCAAGACAACAACGGATCACAAAGCAAAAATTGAACGTGCTTCCGAGAAGCGCGGACTCACAGTATCCGAATATCTTCGCCAATCGGTCAATGCAAAAATGAGCCGTGAGCGCCCGATGGATTGGTATCCAACCATTGAACGTCTTGAAAACATCTGCGCGGGAGCAGATGGTGAAACGAGAGCCGAGCTCGTAAATCTTATCCGCGATCTTTACAAGGGAGGTGCTTGATGGCAGTAACGTCAATATGGGCGGTGCATCGGTCTATCAAGGCCGCGCTTGATTACGCCGCC
>JAZNDA010000068.1:0-41793 GCA_045587785.1 Eubacteriales bacterium
ATGTTGTGGACTTGTTTCATATAAGGAGTAGCCCACTTAGGCTACGCAAAAAATAAAACCTTGTTTTTATTTTGACAAAAAGAGTGTTGCTTTTTCGCCAAAATTGAGATATAATGTTTTATAGTTAAAATACTGTGAGGAGAGTATCTATGGAACGCAAAAGCGGAGTTTTGATGCCTATTTTTACGCTGCCCGGAAAATACGGCTGCGGTACCTTTGGAGAGAGCGCATACAAGTGGATAAATATGTTATCGAGTGGAGGATTTTCCTATTGGCAGCTTCTTCCTTTCGGTGTCACCGATTCGCACCACTCGCCCTATACGTCCTATTCGTCCTTTGCGGGGAATCCGTATTTTATAGATCCCGACGAGCTACGCAGACAGGGACTTGTCAGCAACGACGAGACGGAGGAACAGATTGTAGACGAGCCATATCTTTGCCAATACGGAATTCTTGATAAAAAAAGATATGCCTTCCTTAAAAAGGCAGCATTGCGTATAAGGGACAGAAGTGCTGTCGAGGATTTTATAAAAGTCGAACCCCTCATTGGCGGAAGCTGTAATTTTCTTGCATTGAGGCAGACGAACGAAGGCAAAAGCTTTGCTGACTGGACAAAAGAAACACCTGATCCCGACGATCTTTTTACGTGGCAGTTCATACAGTACGAGTTTCACAGGCAGTGGAATGCTCTGCACGAATATGCCGCGCAAAAGGGTGTACGTATTATCGGTGACATTCCTTTCTACGTTTCAGCTGACAGCTATGACGTATACTCCGCACCCGATCAGTTTCTGCTCGACGAAAGAAGGTCGCCCACACACGTTGCGGGGGTTCCCCCTGACTATTTCTGCGAGGACGGTCAATTATGGGGAAATCCGATTTATAATTGGGATCAAATGGAAAAGGATGGATTCTCTTGGTGGAAGGCACGCCTTGGCTATATGCTCAAAATGTTTGACGGCGTACGCATCGATCATTTTCGCGCAATTAGTGCCTATTGGAGCATTCCAAGCGGATCGGTGAGCGCAAAAGAGGGCAAATGGGAAAAGGGGCCTGGGAAAAAACTTATCGATGCCTTCGCGGATATCGCAAACGGAAAGCTGATTCTTGCCGAAAATCTCGGCATTATCGACTCAGACACCGATGCCATTCTCGCGTACAGTAAATATCCCGGTATGGCCGTATTTCAGTTTGGGGTTGATGGAAATCCGATCTCACCTCATTTGCCGCATAACTATAGAGAAAATCTCGTTGCCTATACGGGGACGCACGATAATAATACGCTTCTCGGTTTTTTGTGGGAGCTTGACGAAAATACGAGGAAACACGTGCTTGATTATCTTGGCAAACCCGACGACGTTATTGCTGCCGTGATCCGCACGTTGATGATGAGCCGCGCCGGACTTGTTATATTGCCCGTGCAGGATCTCCTGAAATACGGAGCCGACACACGAATAAACACCCCCGGAAAAGCAGAGGGTAATTGGCAGTTCCGTCTTACCGAGGCTCAACTTGATTCTATCGATTGGAAATGTTTTGCTCATATGAATCAGCTGTATGCCAGGTAATATATTGGATGGATGAATGTTGTGTACTTGTTTCATATAAGGAGTGACTAATATGCCTGAATTAACACGGAAACAAAAAAACATATTGCGTGTGCTTAGTACAGCTATCACAAACTTTAACCGTTCAGAACAATACTTGATCAAAAACGATTTAAGCGAACGGTGTATTTGTTCCAAATTTGCTTCGTATTTAGAAAGAGCACTGGTCGGTTCGTCATTTGAAGATTACGTTGTTGACGTTGAGTATAACAGAGGATATGACGGAAAGGATAATGCTTCAAAGCTTTTGAATGGTAAAAAAATTGTTGTTGATTTAATTGTACATAAAAGGGGATACGATCCCGAAACCGGATTTGACAACCTGTTTTGTATTGAAATGAAAAAGGAGTACATTAATCCCGATCTACGTTTCGATCAAGAGAGACTATCTATTATGACAAATCCGTATGAGAATTTCAAATACCGTGCAGGATTTATGATTTTAGCAAGAGCGGATAAAAAGCAAGAAGAATATGGACTTTACATAGAGTCGGAATATTATAATCCTGTGGATTATTGATAGGCAAGGGGAAAGGCACGCACCTTCCCCTTTATCATTTATTGTTTAATTGTTTCCTTCACCGTATAAACAAAAAAGCGAATCAGTTGGGGTGCCTGCGATAAAGCAGGTGCGCCAACAAAAATTGCTTTTGCGTTTACTTGCAAAGTGATGAATTCTATGATATAATAAGACAGAAAGGCGGTGAGATCATGACCTTCAAAACACATGAGTTGCCTCAAGAGTACAGAGCCACAAAGGGCGGAAAAATCATGTGGACTGTATGTGGTGTAATGTTGGCATTCATACCTGTTCTTGCGTTCGTGGCGCTTGTTATCGAAACCCATAGATTTATCGTTCCATTTTGCTTGACTATCTTTCCGTTTTTATTGCTTGGCGGCGTTTTTGGCATGATTCTCTACGATATGAAAAAAGCGTTTGTAGAGGTCACCGATGACAAGATCGTAGCTGTTGATTATTACTTTGGCTTTAAACACGAAAAAGTGTTTTTCAGAGAAGATATTGTTTCTGCCGAAATAACTACAGGATATTCTATGAGAATTCGCGGTTATCGCTTTTCGGGACGCGGCTTTCCAAATTTGACATATATCGTATTTCGCGGAAAAAAGAAAAAATATTTGCTTAAGTTAATATGTTCTGACGAAGCAAAAAGCTATGTTGAGAAGTACTTTGAAATTGTAAATACATAGCCTCAAAAAGAATTTTTCTTTATATGCTTTTGTGTCCACAAAAGCAGTGCTTGTCAGGAAAAGTAGATAGACTTTCGAGCGCAGAAAACAAAGGCTCCCTTTACACAAGGGAGGCTATCTTACCGCCCGACAGTACACCTAAAAGGTGTAAAACACTATACCTTGCAAGCAAGGAGTGTGAAAAGGAGTACGAACATATAGTCCGTACTCCTTTTGTTTTGCGTCAGGTAAAACCTGCTTTGTGGTAGGCACCCTTTGATTCGCTTTTTTGTTTATATAACGCTATTTTATTATGCGCGCTTTCATATTCTGCTGAGCCATTGCTCTGTATTGGAGAGGGGATAATTTATAATATTTTTTGAATATTTTCGAAAAGTAAGCACTGTCTAAAAATCCAACCTTCTCCATAATAACACCTATTGGGTAGGAAGTTTGTTCGATCAAATACTTGGCGTGTTCAAGTTTTGTCAAATTGATGTAGTATATGGGGGAAACGCCTGTACGCTTTTTAAAGTTGCTGGTAAATTGAGAAACCGAAAAGTTTGCTTTTGCGGCGAGCTCGGTCAAAGAAAATTTTTCACTGTAATTGTTGGTAATATAATTGATTATGTCGTCAATAGAATCGTTATCGTGCAGAGAAACTTGCATGGGAAGTTTATTCATGTATATAGAGACTAAAGTATTGATACTCGTAGCGACTTCTAATTGCGCTAATAGCGTATTGATCTTTGAAAATTTAAAAATCTTATTGAATAAACTTATGATCTTGTTACTTTGACTTACCTTGATTTTAACGGGAGAAGTGAGATTGTTGAAAAAACTTTTATCATTAAACATCAACTCGAAATGTATCCAATAAAGTTTGGCGTATTCTTTTGAGGTAAGACGATATGAATGTAAAACGCCCGCCGGAATAAGTAGCCATTCGTTGTCGGAAACAATATAGCTTTTTTCACCCGCAATAATTTCTATTTCTCCTTCTTTAACGAAATAGAATTTGTTATTTGGGACGATGATGTTAGAGTCCTCCCAAGGGGAATTTAAAATCATTTTATTTCCGCTTTGATATATAGTGGATAACTGATTGTTGATAGGTTTAAGCAAAACTTACTCCTTAATTTAACACAATGGCTTATTTTGTTAAGTAAATTATAATCCATGCGTAATGAAAAGTCAAGCATTAATTACAATTTTTTGTTTAAAGGAGAAGAAAAAAGTACAAAAAATCAGCAAAAATTATTATAAGGCAATCCTTATTTTTCATTGTAAGATTAGTGTAACATGAATAATGTTAATAATTTTATTATTTTTAGGAGAAATGAAGTATGCAAAAAGTAAAGATCGGTTTTATTCCCTCTACGTGGGAATCATGGGATGGTAGTGCTTACACAGGTAGACTTGCTGAACAGATGAGGGACCGTTGTTTAAGCGTTATGGAAAAGATTCCTGGGCTTGAAATCGTAGTTCCGTCAAAAGAGCTTACGGATTGTGGTTGCGTCGGAACGGTTGAAGAAGGAATAAAGGTTGCTGAACTGTTCAAAAAAGAAGATGTCAAAGGCGTTATTATTGGCAACATGAACTTCGGTTTTGAAACGGCTTTGGGTCCGATTTTGTCAACGATTGATAAGGATATGCCTATCTTACATTTTGCCACAAAGAGTGGCGAATATTCGCCTCAAGGAAACAGAGCAACTGATACTTGGTGCGGTCAGTTTATGACTTGTTCCGCATTAAAGCGCAGAGGATTTAAATTTGAGCATATTTTGACTTGCAATCCTGAGGACGAGATTTTCGCTGAAAAAGTTGAGACTTTCACAAGGGCTTGTAATGCAGTAGCACTCTTTAAGGGCGCAAGAATTTTACAAATCGGTGCACGTCCGACGGCGTTCGAATCTGAATTTTTCAGTGAAGAAACTCTTATGCGTGAGTTTAGGCAGGTCCTTGTTCCCGTTGACCTTGCCACCGCTTATGAAACGATGGACTCATTGGCTGTTGACGATCCGCGTGTCCTTGAAATTGCAAAAGACATTCGCGGCAGTGTAGATTGCATTATAGAGGAGACCGAAGGCAGCATAATCAATCAGGCGCGTTTGGAGCTGACACTTAAAATTCTGAAGGAAAAGTTCCATTGTGACGTTATCGCGTCAAGCTGTTGGGAAACTTTACAGCACAAATACAATATTGCTGCTTGTTCAACGTTTGCCAGACTTAATAACCAAGGTATCATAACCGCTTGCGAGGTTGACGTTATGGGCGCACTTACAATGCTCATTATGAATGCTTGCGCACTGGGACAGACCCCGTCAGACTTTATAGACTGGACAGACTTGCATCCGACTGAAGATAACGTATGGCTTGCATGGCACTGCGGTAACGCTGCTTGCCAGCTTTGCGCAAGCAATTGCAAAACGACTCTCCGCATGAATGAACGTCTTGGACTTTGGAGCCCAACCTGTTACGGTTCACTTGAATTCCGAATGAAAGACGGCGACGTGACTTGTGCAAGACTTATGGAATATAACGGCAAATTCAATATGTTCTACGGTAACGGTACGGCAGTTGATATCGGCCCGATGACGCGCGGTGCGTATGCTTGGATCAAGGTCAATGACATTAAAGACTGGGAAATGAAGATGATCGAAACGGGTACCGTTCATCACGGTGTACTTATTCATGACAAGAAAGTTGCGGATGCTCTGGATATGTTCTGTAAGTTCATGAATATAAACGGTGTTAAAGGTGCTTAAGTAATGAGCGTTTTGGGAATTGACGTCGGCACGTCGACCTGTAAAGGGATGGTGTTGGATGGTGAAGGCAGAATAATTGCTGTTAAACAATGCAATTATTCTGTCAAACCCACAATTGAAAATAATACGGCGTGTATATCGGCGCAAGTTTTTAAAGACGGTGTGTTTAACATCATACGGGAACTTGCTATTGGCGTTGGGAACGTTGATCCGATCAAAGCGATAGCCTTTAGTACTCACGGCGAAACTTTGATTCTGACTGATGATTCCGGCACAGAGATAAGTCCTGCTGTTTTAAGTATGGATAGACGCTGTAATATTGAAACGGAATTTCTTGAAAAAGAGATCGGCAAAGAAGGTTTTTATTCTATTTGCGGCACACCTATTCACACACAATATCCTGTACCTAAATTGATGTGGTTTAAGAAAAACCAAAGAGATACTTTTGACAGAGCTAAAAGGTATTGTACCGTTCAAGACTACTTACATGCACAATTAGGCGTCGAATACGCAGTTGACTATTCCTTGGCGTCTCGTTTCGGTGGCTTTGATATAAAAAAACGTGTGTGGTCGAATTCCATTCTTGACGTTGCAGGGATAAAGGCAGATAAATTTTCCACACCTGTTCAATCGGGAACTGTAATAGGTACGATTCCGTTTGGTATAGCAAAAGTATTAAATTTGGACGATGATGTTAAAGTTGTTGCGGGTGGCCACGACCAACCTTGCGCGGCTTTAGCAATGGGTGCGGAAATTGGCAAAATGACGGTTTCTGCCGGATCGTACGAATGTGCTTCAATTGTGACTGAAAATCCCCTCAATGATGCAAACGGTTTTCAATATGGGTTAAATTCATATTGCCACGTTATAGAAGATAAATATATTACCATTGCGTTTTTTGCGTCCGGTCTGATCGTTAATTGGTTTATAGAGAAGTTTTGTGCGCATATGAACGTGAAGGGAAATAATATTTATTCGATATTAGAGCAGATCGCACCTAAATCATGCACCGGCATATGCTTTACACCGCACCTTTACGGTTCAATGAATCCGAAGTGGGACGACTCTGCAAAGGCAGTAATTAGTGGCATTACGGGTGAGACCGGTATCGGTCATTTGTATAGAGCCATTATGGAGGGGACCTCTTGTGAATTGGACCTGAATTTAAAGGTCTTGGAACAACTGAGTTGTAAACTCGAAAAGGTCGTTATGTGCGGCGGTGGAACAATGTCAGACATGTGGATGCAAATAAGGGCAGATGTGCTTAACAGATCGCTAACCAGAATTGATGGTAATATTGACGCTTCTTGTTTGGGCGCTGCGGTGCTTGCCGGTGTGGGTATCGATATGTTTGCAGATTACAAACAGGCAATTGAAAAAATTAAATATTCATACACAGAATTTTTGCCTGTAAACACGGAGTCTTATTTCACACAAAAAGAAAAATATGCAAAAATTATCTAAGAGAGGCTTCTAAGCGTGAAGGATTTTAAATTAAATATTGACAAAGCGTTCATCAGAAAAAGATTTGGACACATGACGCAATTATGTGGACTGAAACGTTATCGCTTGACCGAAGGTCGTGCGGACGGCGTTGACGCGGTCGATGTCAGAACGGGAGCGGGATTAAATTATACCGTACTGCCGGGTCGAGGCATGGATATTGCTTGGACGGAATATAAGAGCGTGCCTATATCTTATATGTCCAGCACAGGCGTTAATTCAGCAAGTTTATATCAATCAGAGGGTATGGAATGGCTCAACAACTTTTTTGCGGGGCTGCTTACGACGTGTGGATTTTCAAACGTTGGCGGACCTTGTGAGAACGTACATCCGGTTATAGGAAAAAGGACTTTGGGATTGCATGGTAAACTTACTAACATACCTGCAAGCGAGGTCAGCACGTTTGAAGGTTGGGAAGACGGTAAGTACGTAATGCGTGTTTCGGGCAAGATGCGTGAGAGTTGCCTTCACGGCGAAAACATCACTTTGCGCCGTACTATTACCTCAATTTTAGGTGAAAATAAAATCGTTTTACACGATTTTATTGAAAATGAGAGCAATAGAGTGCAACCGTGTATGCTTTTATACCACATGAACTTAGGTTATCCTGTGTTGTCCGACAATTCCAGATTAGTGGTTTCTTCAAGCAATATTAAGGCTGCAAGCGAAGAGGCTCAAAAAGAAATTGATAATTACAATACTTTCAGTGAGCCTATTTTCGGTATTGCGGAAAGATGTTATTTTCATCAGTTAAAAGCAGATAAAAACGGCAACACTCGTGTGGCGGTTATCAATGATGAGCTGGATCTTGCGGTGGTATTTACGTATAAACCGGAACAGCTTAATTGTTTGACAGAGTGGAAGATGCTTAACGAGGGCGAATACGTTTTGGGTATAGAGCCCGGCACGTCAAACCCGATCGGCAGAGAAAGAGCTGAACAAGAAGGCAGTCTTAAAACTCTTCAAAGCGGTGAAATTTTTGAAGTCGATATCTGCATTGAGATCATTGATGGAAAAGAAAATATTGAAAAAATTGAAAAAGAGATCAAAAGCATATCATTGAGTTAAAAGTTTGAAATAAACTAATCTCTCTCGCCGATCAAACGGCACAGGAACAAAGGTAGGGTGACAGCGGCTTTTGATATCTACTGTCACCCTAACACAATTTTTTGAATGCTGTGTTGCGGCTCCGGATCTCATATCCCTTTTGTGTCTTGTAGCGCAGCGGAAAGGAATGGTCATACATACATATGAAAACGGTAAGATTCGGAATAATAGGTTGTGGATTGATGGGCAAAGAATTTGCCTCAGCTGTAGCGAGATGGTGTCATCTTACAGATGAAATCGTCAAACCGGAAATAGTTGCAGTTTGCGATTTTAGCGAGGCGGCAACAGACTGGTTCAAAAAGAATTTTTCTACAGTAAATTTTGTGACCAAAGATTATAAAGAATTATTGAAAAGAGAAGACGTAGAAGCGGTATATTGTGCACTTCCGCATAATTTACACGAACAAGTTTATTCGGATATCATCAGGGCAGGAAAGCATCTTTTGGGTGAAAAACCCTTCGGTATCGACAAGCAGGCGAACGCTAACATTATGAAAGCAATTAAAGAGAATCCCAACGTGATCGTTCGTTGCGCCAGTGAATTTCCGTTTTTTCCGGCTTGTCAAGAAATTATTAAAGCAATAAAAGAAAATAGATTTGGCAAGATCATTGAAGTTAAGGCAGGATTTAATCATTCCAGTGATATGGATCTGAGTAAGCCTATAAATTGGAAGAGAATGATAGAGATCAACGGCGAATACGGTTGTATAGGTGATTTGGGACTTCATACACAACACGTTCCTTTCAGAATGGGGTGGAAACCAAAGACCGTTTATGCACATTTATCAAATATAGCAACCGAACGTCCGGATAAAAACGGTAACATGGTGCCTTGCCTAACGTGGGATAATGCAACTATGATCATTGATGCAGAAGCACCCAACGGAGACTGTTTCCCAATGACGCTTGAAACCAAACGCATGGCGCCGGGGGCAACAAATCAATGGTTTATTGAAGTGTATGGACTTGATTATTCCGCTAAATTCACTTCCGATGAGCCTGACGTATTTACTTATACTCATTCTTGGGGCAAAGAGCAAGCGTGGTGCAAGGTTAATATGGGTTATAAAACAATGGTGCCTACCATTACGGGTTCTATTTTTGAATTTGGTTTTACCGATGCTATTTTGCAAATGTGGGCAACCTTTATGAAAGAAATTGCCGGTGAAGAAGTCTTTTTTGGCTGTTGCACTCCGGAAGAAGCAGAATTATCACATAAATTAAATACTGCAGCACTGATTTCTTTTAAAGAAAAGCGTGTTGTTGAAGTTAAATGAGAGGTAGAATATGAGAAAATTAATTTTAAATGCTCCATATGAAATGCAAATGACAACTGCTGAAATTCCGGAGCCTAAAGACAATGAGGTAAGAATTTTTGTCAAAAAAATCGGAATTTGCGGTTCTGATCCAACCATCTATAAGGGTTTACATCCTTACGTTTCATATCCTTTGGTAATGGGACACGAACTTTCGGGTGTAATTGATAAAGTTGGTAAAAACGTAGATAAAAATAGAATCGGTGAGAGAGTTGCGGTTATACCTCACATAGTTTGTCATGAATGTAGTGCTTGTAAAAAAGGCATTTATAATTTCTGTGAAACTTTAAAATGTACCGGCGCGGAGGCAGACGGTGCACACTGTGATTATTTCTGTATTGAATCAGAAATGGCAATAAAAATTCCCGAAACGATGTCACTGGAAGAAGCGGCGCTGGTTGAACCGGCTTGTGTTGCATATCACGGTGCAAAACGCGGAAATATTCAAAAGGGTGACAATGTACTGGTTATCGGTGCAGGCCCGATCGGGTTATTCTGCATGCAGAGTTGTTTTGCGCTTGGTGCAGGCAAAGTGTTTATTGCAGATATGGATAAAAGACGTTTGGCACTCGCAAAAGAACTTGGCGCAACCGACACAATTGCCGTAGGCGAAGAGGACTTAAAGACAAAACTTACCGAGCTTTTAGGCAGTGAAAAAGAAATTGACGTGTTCTATGACTGTGTTGGCGAAAAGGGTGTTGTATTTAATAATATTCTGTCACTGGCCAGACGCGGAACAAAGATCGTTATAATCGGTGTATTGCAAAAAGAATACAACATCCCGCTGCTTCCTGATTTTGTTCAGCACGAGCTTTCTATATCCGGAACTACAATGTACGTTCCTCAAGATTATGTTGAAATGATAGATCTAATGGGTAAGAAGATCATTAAAACAGATGGAATGGTATCACAACATATTACGTTAGAACAAGTTCCGCAAATGCTCGACGATATAGTAAACCGCAGAGTTGCGACTTATAAGGTAATAATTGACGTAAATGACTAACAGAGAAACGATTGAAACCTTAAAGATAAAAGCAAATCTTTTAAGAAAAAAGATAATTGAAACTGTTTATAATGCTAAATCGGGGCATATTGGCGGTTCTTTATCGTCTGCTGAAATTTTGACTGTTTTATATTTTCACGAAATGAAGCTTGATCCAAGCAATTCACGCTGGGAAGGCCGTGATAGATTCGTGTTGTCTAAAGGGCATATTACGCCGGGATATTACAGTGTACTTGCCATGCGTGGATTTTTCCCTGAAGAAGATCTGTTAACTTTCAGAAGAAACCATTCAAATTTGCAAGGACACCCTGACAGAAACAAAGTTTGTGGTGTTGATATGAGTTCCGGTTCGTTAGGACAAGGTGTTTCGTCGGCTGTCGGAATTGCTCTTGCGGGTAAATTGAAGAATGCCGACTATCGTGTCTACACTCTTCTTGGTGACGGTGAGCTGCAAGAAGGACAAGTTTGGGAATCGGCAATGTTTGCATCGCAACACAAACTGGATAATTTGTGCGTTATTGTTGATAACAATGATATTCAGTCCGGTGGTTCTATTAAAAAAATCAATTCACCATATCCCATAGACGAAAAGTTCAGATCGTTTGGCTTTAACGTTATAACGGTATCCGGACATGACGTGAGTTCGCTTATTGACGCTTTTCATTGTGCCAGAGAAAATAAGGGAAGACCTACGGCAATTATTGCAGCTACAATTAAGGGGAAAGGGATATCTTTTATGGAAAATCAAGCTTTGTGGCACGGTAAAGTCCCTTCTTATGAAGAATTTATATGCGCAATGCAAGAACTTGGTGAATAATGATGGAAATGACAAAAATATCAACACGTGACGCCTACGGTAAAGCATTGGTGGAATTAGCAGATAAGTATCCACAAATGGTTGTTTTAGATGCCGATCTTGTTGGGGCGACTAAAACAGGGCTGTTTCAAAAACAATATCCTGACAGACATTTTGACTGTGGTATCGCTGAGGCTAATATGATGTGTGTTGCGGCGGGTTTGGCAACAGAAGGATATATCCCCGTTGTCAGTTCGTTTGCAATGTTCGCAGCAGGGCGTTCTTACGAGCAAATACGAAATTCAGTAGGTTATCCGTGTCTTAACGTAAAAATAGTAGCTACTCACGGCGGTATTTCTGTGGGCGAAGACGGTGCAACTCATCAATGTAATGAAGATCTGGCACTGATGAGAACGATTCCTAAAATGTTAGTTTTAAGTCCCTCTGACGCTGTAGAAACGCGTATGGCATTAGAAGCGGCACTTGAATATAAAGGTCCTGCATACGTCAGACTTGGCAGATCGGATATTGAAGTTTTTAACAATAACGATGATTATCACTTTGAGTTGGGTAAAGGCGTTAAGTTAAAAGACGGCTCAGACGTTACTTTAATAGCGACGGGACTACCGGTTTATCAAACACTTAAAAGTGCAAGATTGCTACAAGAAAACGGTATTAACGCTGAGGTAATAAACATTCATACGATCAAACCTATAGACAAGGATATTATTATACAATCCGCTAAAAAAACAGGAAGGGTCGTTACGGTTGAGGAGCATTCAATTATTGGTGGCTTGGGTGAAACTGTTGCAAGTGTTTTGGCTGAAAACCTGCCAACGCCGATGTTGAAAATAGGTATTCCTGATATTTACGGACATTCAGCCTCAGCAAACGAGCTTCTGGACGAATTTGATCTGACAGATGAAAAGATCACTCAAAAAGTGATTCATTGGTTAAAAATGCAATGATAACCAAACCCCGCCATAGTGAAGTGAACTGAATGGGTTCACTTCATAGCGGGGGATTTTTATTTGAGTCTCCTATTTTCAGCGTGTCTATTGACATTGTTTGTGTGATTTGCTATAATTTTATCTACAGAATAATCTTATTACATCTGCTGAAAATAAAAAAAGAGGTCAAGAAAATGGGTGTTACGATTTTAGGCAAGAGGGAATAATCCGAACCCGCCCTTGAGCCTGAATTTTCAGTGCTTTATGGCACTTGGCTCACTTGCAAAGTCTAACTTGGCGGCGTTCGCCAAGCACCAAAATCATCAGAAAATTAAGGCTCGAGGGTCTTAGAGTTTTGAAAGAGCAAATATTGAGGATAGGCAAGGTAAATTTTCGTAGCAATATGAGGATATTGCAAGGAAATTTACTGAAGCATATACCAGTATTTGCCTTTCAAAACCGAGTTCGGATTATTCCCTCTTGCCTAGGCAAACTCCCCGAGCCATTTCGCAAGCCGAATGGTACCCGTATGACACCCGACTCTTGCCCAAAGGAATGACAGAGGTATCTATGAATAAAATTAAGAGATCGTCGGAGCTTTTGTGGCTCTTTGGAATCGTTTTCGTCGCCTTGGGTGTTGCGATTTGCAGTAAGGCTGACCTTGGCGTATCCATGATTGCCGCTCCTGCCTTTGTTCTCTCAGAGGCATTGGTGAGCCTATGGCATGGATTCAGCGTGGGTGTTGTGGAGTACATTTTCCAAGGGGTCTTGCTTGTGATCATGTGTGTTGCCGTGCGCAAATTCAACTGGAGATACCTGCTTGCGTTTGCGGTGGCGGTGATCTACGGATACACGCTCGATCTGTTTCTTTGGCTTTTTTGCGGTGTGACGTTTGACACGGTCGCTTTGCGCTGGGTGATGCTTATTGTGGGAGACATCATCACGGGGTTTGGCGTGGCTTGCTTCTTTAGGACCTATATGCCGCTTCAAGTCTACGAACTTTTTGTCGCCGAGGTGGCGTCCCGCTTTGGTCATAGGCTGACAAAAACCAAGTTGTGTTTCGACCTGTCTCTGCTGGCAATTTCGCTTGTGCTTGTGCTGACGCTTTTCGGTGACGTGACGGAATTTGATCTGAGCACCATTGGATATGCGTCATTCCACAGCATCGGTCTTGGCACACTGGTGACCACTGCCATCAACTCACCCATCATCGAATTTATGGGCAAGATCATTGATAGGATCTTTGAGCCTACGTCTTTGTTCCCCAAAGCAGAAACAGCTTTAAAGAGAGAGTGATATAAACAAAGCCGCTGTCACGAATGGGACAGCGGCTTTAGAATATGAGAATTACAGATTATAGTATTTATCAAACTCTGCGGGGTGGGGGATCTTGGAAAGTTCTGCGCACTCCGCTCTCTTGATCTTGATAAAGTTGGTAAGCAACTCCTTGGGGAATACACCGCCTGCGGTCAGGTAGTCATGATCTGCCTCAAGTGCATCAAGGGCGGACTCCAGTGAGGTGGGAAGACCCTTGAGTTTTGCTTTCTCCTCATCGGAAAGGTGGAAGAGGTTGAAGTCATACGGACCCCAGCCCTCGGCGTGAGGATGGATCTTATTCTTGACACCGTCAAGACCCGCCATAAGGATGGCGGCATAGCAGAAGTAGGGATTGCAGGTGGCGTCGGGGTTTCGAAGCTCAAAGCGGCGCTTGTCGGGGCTCTTGGCATACGCAGGGATGCGAATAACTGCGGAGCGATTGGAGGTGGCGTAACCGACGGTCACGGGAGCCTCAAAGCCGGGAACCAGACGCTTGAAGGAGTTTGTTGAGGGGTTGGTGATG
This sequence comes from Eubacteriales bacterium, assembly GCA_045587785.1. Classification (GTDB taxonomy): domain Bacteria; phylum Bacillota; class Clostridia; order Oscillospirales; family CAG-272; genus RGIG8775. Next base: position 14,082 of record JAZNDA010000068.1, read on the forward strand.
GCACAAAGCGAGGCGATATGCTTAAGAAGTCCACCCATGAAATAGTGTGCAGTTTGGCTCAGATGCGAATAACCATTGTCGTCTGAGAATACGGGTACACCGTCCTTAAAGAGCAGCATATGTACGTGCATGCCGCTTCCTGCCTCGCCATAGATGGGCTTGGGCATGAAGGTTGCGCTCTTGCCATACTTCAGCGCGGTGTTGTGAATGATATACTTGATCATCATGGTGGCATCTGCCATATGTGTGACCTCGCCCAGCTGCGGCTCGATCTCAAACTGACCTGACGCGGCAACCTCGGGGTGATGGTAATTGATCTCAATGCCCGCATCCTTCATGTGCATGCACATTTCACTGCGGCACTCGTAAGAAATATCAAAGGGCTTGGCAATGTGGTAATTCTTCTGCTTGGGCACGACAACCCCCATGCCCTCCGAGCCACTGTTCCAATAGGACTGCTTGGCATCGAGAGAGACGCCGATGCTGTTGCCCTGAACCTCCCAGCCGATCTGATCGAAAAGATAGAATTCGAACTCGGGCAGTATCTTCATGGTGTCAGCCACGCCGCTGTCCTTCATATACTGCACGGCGGCGCGTACGATGTTTCTGGGGTACTGAGGAAGGGGACGGTTCTTAGGATAATCAATGATCATCGCATTGCCCGTCATAGACAGTGTGGGGATGGTGCAGAAGGGATCCACCATAGCGGTTTCGGGGTCGGGAATAAAGACCATGTCGCTTTTTTCGACCACGGCATAACCGTAGTTGGAGGCGTGAAAGCCGATGCCGCTCTGCATCACGTCCTCGGAGAAATTCTCCGCGGGGATGGTAACGTGGCGGTACTGACCGTTAATGTCCACCATTTTAAAGTCTACCATTTTTATGTCCTTTTCCTTGATGAGGGCAAGAACATCCTGAACACTTTTTGCCATAAAAAAACCTCTTTTCTGCTTTTATTTCCATTTTTTATATTATTATAACACAAATATTTGTTTTTCGCAAGGGGTTTTGTGAGGACTGAAAAAATTTGCTTGAACGAGACAATACGGCGCGCCCTACATTCTTTTCATTTCGGTAAGCTTGACAGCACTGTGGGAAAGTGGTATAATATATGGCGTAAATTTCACCCCCAATTCACATGGAAATCCATGAAAAATCGAGCATGAGCTAACCAAAACTTTTTTGGCAATAATATAAAGTGGGATCTTATGAAATTTACAGCGGTGGGAGATATTTGGTTCGGAAACGAATGACAAATAAATGTGACGGTTTTGTGGTAAATGTTTTTAAAAATTTATTAAAATAATTGGTGGTGAATGGGAATGAGAAGAACTAAGATCGTATGTACGCTGGGTCCCGCAAGTGAGAGCGAAGAGGTGATCACGGGGCTGTGTGGGGCAGGGATGAACGTGGCGAGATTCAATTTCTCACACGGCACGCATGAGGATCATCAGAGAAGGATGGAAGTTGTGAAGCGTGTGCGGGAGAAATTGCAAATGCCCATCGCTGTTATGCTGGATACAAAAGGTCCCGAATACCGCATTGGGACCTTTGAGGACGGAAAAATTTTACTGTCTGACAAAGACCGCTTTACCTTTACCGCCGACGATGTGGTGGGAAACAAGGAGCGTGTTTCGGTCAGCTATGCAAAGCTTCCCGACGAGCTGTCGGTGGGGGACACCATTTTGCTGAGCAACGGGCTTTTGTCCTTTTTGGTCGATAAGATCGACGGCGCGGACATCGAGTGCACGGTGCTTTGCGGCGGTGAGCTTTCCGATCGCAAGAGCATGAGCTTTCCCGGCAAGGTGATGAAGCAGCCTTATCTGTCCGAGCAAGACAAAAAGGATATCAAGTGGGGGATGGAGAACGGAGTGGATTACATCGCGTGCTCCTTTGTTTCCTGCAAGCAGGATCTGATCGACGTCCGTCGTTATATGAAGGAGATCGGTGCACAGGATATTGAACTGATCGCCAAGATAGAAAATCAATCGGGTGTGGATAATATCGAGGAGATTTGTGAGTTTTGCGACGGCATTATGATCGCGCGCGGAGACATGGGGGTTGAAATTCCGTTTGAGCATCTGCCCGCCATTCAGAAAAAGCTGATCACCAAATGCCGTATGCTTGGCAAGCGCGTGATCACCGCGACCGAAATGCTGGAGTCTATGATCGTAAGTGTCCGTCCCACAAGAGCGGAAATTTCCGATGTTGCCAACGCCGTATATGACGGCACCAGTGCCATTATGCTGTCGGGCGAAACGGCAGCGGGTAAATATCCGATCCAAGCGGTTGAAGCTATGGCGAAGATCGCGGAAACGACTGAGGCAAATATCAACTACAAAAAGCGTTTTCACGAGGCGGATTTTCAGATCCGCAATATGACCGACGCCGTTTCTCACTCGACCTGCGGCATGGCGATCGATATCGATGCCAAGGCGATCGTTGCTTGCTCGCTCTCGGGCATGACAGCGCGAATGGTATCGCGATTCCGTTCACCCGTGGCGATCATTGGTCTTACAACCAATGAAAAAACATGGAGAAAGCTGGCACTGTCCTGGGGTGTTATTCCTGCTATGTGCGAGCAGTTTACTTCCACCGACGTGCTGTTTTATACCGCAAAGAAGATCGCGTTGGCACAGCTTGGGCTATCCAAGGGCGACCGTATCGTGATTACGGGAGGAGATACCACGGGACATTCGGGAAATACAAACTTGATCAAGATCGATGAGATATAATATGAAAAAAGACTAACCTTGCAACAGCCCCTCATTTCTATTGTTTCACCTTTCGGCGGTGGGTAAGTGCGCACTTCCTGATAGTTTTCAGTGATATGCTGTCGCTTTGCAACAGCGTGATATTTTTGCTTCGCAAAAGTGATATTGCTCTGCAAACAGAGCAGTTATATTCCATTCGCCTCTAAACTCGCGCAGCGAATAACACTCGGCATAAGCCGAATATCACTGCGAAGCAATATCACTCGCCGCAGGCGAATAGAGTTGAAAAAAGACCAAGTCGAATTCGACTTGTTCTTTTTTCTGGTGGAGCATAGGGGATTCGAACCCCTGACCCCAACACTGCCAGTGTTGTGCGCTCCCAACTGCGCTAATGCCCCGTTTGGTTTACGAAAAATATTCTATCATAAAAAGTTGGGTTTGTCAATACTTTTTTTACGGCACCGAGAACCATTCTCGGTGCCGTAGGGTGACAGTAGATATCAAAAGCCGCTGTCACCCTATGCTATGATGTGTATTTTACTTGGTTTCACCCGTGATCTGCATGGAGAAATATTCGCCGATGGAGCGGAACAAGCCAAGCAGCGCCTTATGGGTATGGGCGGGGAACACGCGGAAGGCGTTACCTGCCTCAAAGTTGATAGTGCCACGGTACTCTATGGCACGCAAGCCCTCCAGCAGCCCCGTATAGTCCGTAAAAGGAGCAGAGCCGGAGGGATCACACTGGGAGAAGGGCAGGGTATGAAGGTCGGATATCTTGTTGGCGTCGTGGATATGAAGTGCTTTGACGCGGTCGCCAAGCGTAATGAGAGTGTTCTTCATATATCTGCCGCAAAGTGTGCAGTGTCCGACGTCAAAGCAAAAGCCGAAGACCTCTGCACCCGCTATCTTATTGAGCGTATCGATATAGTCGTTTGTCTCGTACGGATCCTCGCAGGTGCCCTCAAAGATATTGCCGTTTCTTGCGTTCCACATGTTTTCAAGGCAGATGACGACGCCATGTTTCTTTGCGGTGTCGATCAGCTGCGAATAAAAATCCAGATTGCGCTCGCGAAGCTCGGCGGGCGAATAGCGGAAGCTATCGGCAATAGGATGGATGATGACGTAGCGGCAACCGAGATAGGCTGTCAGTTCAATGCATCTGAGGTTTTCAAGAAGGCGGTACTGATTCTTTTCATCCTCGCCGTAGCGCCAGACGGGGTGGGGAGAGTGCGTCTGACAGACCTCAAGACCGTAAAGGTCGAGCAATTCCTTGTCCTTTTTTAGGATCGTTTCGATAATTTCCTCGCTGCTCTTTTTAAAGATGGCAGGCTCATATCCGTTTTTCTCGGTGAAGGCAAAGAAGGAATAGTCAAGTCCGTCTATGCCCGTCTCCTTATACATTTGATAAATGGAGGCTCTGTCGGCATTAACGGGAGCAAGGCAGGGGTTGACAAGACTGATCTTATGCATGGCGATCTCTCCTATTCAATAAAGTAAAAAAACAGGATCACGGCAATAAGCTGAACGACCAGAATGATCGGAATTCCAATCATGAATTTTTTGTGCAGTGTCTTATGGTGTATGATCTGCATGGTGATATACATGGGCAGTGAGCCGCCAAGCACGGCAAGCGCAAGCAAGGTGGCTTCGGGCACACGGTGGCGCGGCAGATATTTTGCCGCCATCTTGTCATACACCGTGAGGATCACCGACACAAACGAAACAAGCACAAAAACATAAAGTGCGATATGCTTCATACATCACTTTTTGGGGAAGCTGTCTTTCAGACCGACAATGCGGTTAAAGGTATTCGGATTCTTACTGTCCACGCAGAAATAACCGTTACGCACAAACTGGAATTTTTCGCCTGCCTTGGCATCGGCGAGCGAAGGCTCGATCTTGGCGTTTTTGCGCACGATAAGCGATTCGGGATTGATAAAATCGGTATAATCCTTATCATCGGGCTTATCGGAGGGGTTTTCCAGTGTGGTAAGATTCTGATAGATATGAAGGGTGGTATCCTTGGCGTGAGGAGCAGACAACCAATGGATGGTGCCCTTGATCTTTCTGCCGTCTCTGGGGTTGCCGTTGCCCGTTTCAAGGTCGGCGGTGCAATGGATCTCCACGATATTACCGTCCGTATCCTTGATGACCTCGTCACACTTAACGATATAAGCACCCATGAGGCGAACCTCGCCCTCGGGTTTCATGCGGAAGAACTTGGGAGGCGGTACCTCGGCAAAGTCATCGGCTTCAATATACAGCTCCTTGGTGAAGGGAACTTTACGGGTACCCGCGTTTTCTGCCTGCGGATTGTTGGGAAGCTCAAAGTATTCGGTGGTATCCTCGGGATAGTTGGTGATCACGACCTTGATGGGATTCTCGATGGCAACGCGGCGCGGTGCGGTATTGCCAAGCTCTTCACGGATGCAAGCCTCAAGCTGACGGATATCCACAAGGCTGTCGGATTTCGCCACGCCCGTGCGGCTGATAAAGTCAAGAATGGATGCGGCAGTATAACCGCGGCGGCGCAGACCGCAAAGTGTAGGCATTCTCGGGTCATCCCATCCGTCTACCACGCCCGATTCCACCAGCGTACGAAGGAAGCGCTTGGAAAGAACGGTGTAGGTGATATTCAGACGGGCAAATTCGATCTGACGGGGGAAGCCCGCAGGGTTACCCTCGATCTGTACGTTATCTCTGACCCAGTTATAAAGCGGACGGTGGATCTCGTACTCCAGCGAGCAAAGCGAATGGGTGATGCCCTCAAGTGCATCCTGAATGGGGTGCGCGAAGTCATACATGGGGAACAGACACCATTTGGTACCTTGGCGGTGATGCTCTACGTATTTAACGCGGTAAATGACGGGGTCACGCATGCAGAAGTTGCCCGACCCGAGGTCGATCTTGGCTCTGAGGGTATATTTGCCCTCGGGAAATTCGCCGTTCTTCATGCGCTCAAAAAGATCAAGGCTTTCCTCGATCGGTCTGTCTCTGTAGGGTGAGACGGCAGGATGCTTCAAGTCTCCGCAGTATGCGGGATCACGGAACTGCTCGGCGGAAAGCTCGCAGACGTAGGCCAGACCCTTGCGAATGAGGTCTACCGCAAGCTCGTAGTCCTTTTCAAAATAGTCCGAGCCGTAATAAAAACGGTCATCCCAGTCAAAGCCCAGCCAGCGGATATCCTCCTTGATGGCGTCCACGTACTCGGTGTCTTCCTTGGCGGGGTTGGTGTCATCCATACGCAGGTTGCAAACGCCGCCGTATTTGCGCGCGGTGCCAAAGTCCACGCAAAGGGCCTTGCAGTGACCGATATGAAGATAGCCGTTGGGCTCGGGTGGGAAACGGGTGTGGATCTTCATGTCGGGGTTATTTCTCAAGTCTTCATCAATAGCATCAAAAATAAAATTATTGGTCATTTCTTCCATATTTATATCCCTCTTTACATTTTTTCGATCATAGCTTTTATGCGCGCTTCGGTGCGCGTCTTACCGAGAATGTGCATAACGGTATACAGGTCGGGCGCGTTAAACTTGCCCGTGACCGCCACGCGGATGAACATACTGATATCGGCGACGTTGCCCTTGTAGGCGGTGGGGTTTTCCTTATATGCCTTCATATCGTCGGCAAACCCGAGCGATGCGGCGATCTTCTTGATCTTGTCGAACCAGATGTTCATATCGTCGCTCTCGTCATAGCTCTCAAGGAAGGCTTCAAGGGTTGCGCGGATATCGGACTTGTCAAAGTTCTCGGGATACTCGTCCTCTATGGCAAACAGCTCGTCATAGAAGAAGCCCACATACCCCTTGACGTCCTGCCAGGTGGTCAGATCTTTTCTTGGCTTTTTGCCGCCTCTGCCGATGGCGAAAATGCTTTCGGCGTATGCACGGTCGGCATTAAGAAGCGTATAAAGCTCGGGGTCAAACTGCTTTGCCCATGCCGTGGCGTCGGCGGTGACCTTCGCGGCATCCATACGGGAGATGACGTTTTTGGAAACGTCATTCAGCTTATCAAAGTCAAACAGACAGCCCGAGGACGACATCTTTTTAATATTGAACGGGAATTCGCGGTAATCCTTGTCTGGATTTTGCATTCTCCATTCCTCGTAGTTGGAATTGAGAAGTGTCATGACGTATTCGCAGACTGCCTCGGGACAGTAGCCCATACGGGTGTAATCATCCATATTGGCACCCATATCGCGCTTGGACAGCTTTTTCTTGTTGCCGTTCTCATCCAGACGCATGATTTGAGCGATATGCATATACTTAGGCAATTTGAAACCGAGATAACGGAACAGCTGAAGATGCTTGGCAAGGCTGGGCAGCCATTCCTCGCCGCGGATGACGTGGGTGGTGCCCATCAGATGATCGTCCACCGCGTGCGCAAAGTGGTAGGTGGGGATCCCGTCGGATTTGAGAAGCACGAAGTCCTCGTCATTTTCGGGGATCTCCATGTTGCCTTTGATCAGATCGGTAAAGCGCGTCTTCTTTTCGGGATCGCCGTCCGCTAAGATACGGAGCACGAAGGGCTCACCCTTTGCCAGATGCTCCTCGACTTCTTCCATGGTGAAGTTGCGGCGAGCAAGCATTTCCTCGCGGCGTTTCTCAGCCTCTGCTTGCCAGTCGGTATTTTTTATTTCCTCTTTTTTGTTCACGCTTTGAAGCTCCAAAAGCTCCTCCTCGGTGGTAAAGCAGGGATATGCCTGACCTTGTTTTACCAGCTGCTTGGCAAAGACGTGATATATGTCGGCGCGTTTGCTCTGCTTATACGGACCGTAGCTGCCGCGGTCGGTGATGGTTCCGTCCTCCCCTAAGATCGCGCCCTCGTCAAATTCAACGCCGTAAGTGGCAAGCGTGCGAATGAGACCCTCGGCGGCACCCGGGATCTCACGCTTGGCGTCGGTATCCTCAATGCGCAGGATCAGCACGCCGCCGCTTTGATGCGCCAAACGTTCGGCAACCGTGGAAGGGAAAAGTCCGCCAAAGTGGACAAAGCCCGTGGGGCTGGGGGCAAAACGGGTGACCTTGGCACCCTCGGGAAGTGCACGGGGCGGAAATTCCGCCTCCATATCCTCGGGTGTTTTGGTGACGTTCGGGAAAAGTAGCTCAGCTAAACGATTGTAATCCATGTTGTTTACGTTCCTTTATTTGATATGATATTTATAGACCGAAATGCTTTACGATGTTTTCCAGCGTCTCACTTTTGCCGTGGCCCGCGTAAACCGTGAGGCTTCTTGGGAGCGCAAAAATTTTCTTGAGTGATTTTTTGAGGTCGCGGAAATCACTGCCGTAGAGGTCGGTTCTTCCAACGCCGTGGGAAAACACCGTGTCGCCGCTGAATAGAATATCATCGGCAAGATAGCATACGGAGCCTTTTGTGTGTCCGGGGGTGGATATGACGGTCAAGCTTTTGTCGCCAAGGGGGATGCTGTCGCCGTCCTTTAAAAGAACGTCGGCAGGGCGCCATCCTTTCCGAGTGCCGAAAAAGATCTGATAGGCGTTTTTGGTGCTGTCGGTGGGCATATCGGCATCATCCGCATGCAGATACACGGGAACATGATATATGTCCCTTAAGGTATCAATGGAAAGAATATGGTCAAAATGTCCGTGCGTGAGAGCAATGCCGACAAGTGTGGCGTTTTGCTCAGACAGCGCATCCGCCACTCTTTGACAGTTCGCCCCTGCATCGATCAGAAGTGCCTCGCCGCTATGGATGAGCAGATAGCTGTTGGATTCCCACGCGGTGGGAGAAAGAGGAATGACCTTCATTTTATGCTCCCTTCTGCCGACAGTAGACAATACGGCAATTATATCATAATATTATACCATGTTTTTTTGCCCTTGTCTACCGCTTTTTTGATTTTTTTGCGGTTTTCTTGGATTATCTATTGAAATTCCGACGGGATTTGTTTACAGCGGTCTTGTAATCAAGCAGGAAAGCAAAATAAAAGCAACGCAAAAGCACTTATGACATACGATTTTTCATAAATGCTTTTCTGTTATTTGGTTAAACCTGCGTTTGCGGACATCAGCTGACGCGAGCTTTTGGCTAAAACAACCAAAAAGGGAGAGTGATGTTTGTTGAAAGGGGAGAGAAAGCAAGTGCTTGACGGAAGATAGGAAAAGTGGTATAATATATTATGACTATAAATTTTCGAAAGGAAACTTTTATGAGGATGAAAAAAAGTGTTTTGCGCACAGCCGCTTTGGCGTTGTTTTTAATGGCTGTCATGCTGTGTAGTATATTTGCGGTGTCTGCCGAGGAGCTTCGCTGGGAGATCACACTCGACGCGGTCAATGACGATTTCAGCATAGAGGCTTCCTCCACCCTTTTGACGGGGACGGATGAGGACGGCTCGTATATCTACAATAATGATTCCAACCCGGGTGAGTTGGCCGTGCTTGATACCAACAATCTGCTTGGTACTTCCGCAACCTTTTCGGTGGAAGGCGAATTTTATTTCGACGCGTTCCCCACGGGTCTTCGCGGCACCTCTACCCCTGCGGAAAGTCCGCTTTCCCTCTTGTGCTGGCGGGTTAAACAGGGAGACGTCAACATATTTAACGCCGTTCGTTTGGATGATGAGGGATATATTCATACCGCTTCGGACGGCACGGGAAAGACCGACGTGAAGCTGGATACGGGAAAATGGTATAAGATCCGTCTGGTGGTCATGCCAAAAAACGGAATTTGCGAGCTTCGCGTGGACGGCGTAAAGTCGTTTGTCTTCTCCATTGGAAAGTTTGACCCCCAGTACCACACATCCGATGCCTTCCGTTTCTTTGACAGTTACTATAATTGGAGCGCCAAGATGAGAAATCTTGTGATCGAGGGTGACGGCGGGTTACCCAGAGAGGATGCTGCCGACTTTATCTCTTTCCAGACTACAAAGCCTCAGAACGGCAGCTTTGACGTGCGTTTGATTGCGGGCATTAACAGTCTGGAATATGACCGTTTTGGTTATCAGGTACTCCTTTTGAACAGGAATACTGCCGGCGAGATTGTTGTAACTGAGCGAAAGGGAACCGACACCAAGGCGTATTCTGCGGTTTACGGCGGAAACACGAGCTATAACATCAAGGAAAATTTCGGATACGATTATGCTTGCCTTGCTACGATAAAGGGTCTTGATGCTACGTCGAAACATACCGAGCTTGTGGTTCGTCCGTACATCCTGGATCTGGACGGTACCAAGAGATACGGTGTTACTACCGTTCTTGCGTACAGGGGCCAGACCGATAGCGACGGCTATCCTGTTTTATCAGAGGTGAACGACGCGCAATACCATACCGTGGTTGCGTCCGCCGATACTTATATTTACCAAAATACGTCGAGTGTTAATTACGGCACAGAAACAGAATTGGTCGTCAAAAATATCACAGGGGAAACCGGTAGCTATTTCCGTGCGGTGTATTATAAATTCACTTTGAGCGCCGATGAGGTCGCCAAGCTTCAAACGGCAGCAAAGGCTGTGCTTTCCTTGCCGTTCAAAGGATATGCGAATGAGTCGAGCAGTGTCGGCAGAACTGCTTGTGACATGCTGTTGCATGAGGTGAAAAAGAAGTATAGTTGGGTGTCAGAGTGGAGTGAAACGGGTCTGACCTATCAAAATCGTAATTATTATGTCACAACGGGTGATCTGATCTGCAGTTATGATCACGAGAGGCTTGTTGCGGGCTCGTCTGTTGAGGTGGATATTCTGGACTATCTGAATTCACAGACCCCAAGTTCGGACGGCAGTATTACGGTATCCTTCCGTCTTACCAGCGAGGCGCACAGCGATGCGATTACTACATACTGGTACTCCAGAGAATCGGAATATAAGCCTTCCATCATCATTTACGAGAACTTCTATAACAACGATCTTCAGATTGAGAAATTTGCCAATATCGGCTATGAGCCTTGGGGCTATGCCGAGAAGCTTGTTGACGAATGGTTTGAGGGCGGCGAGAGAGAAAAGCTGTATGCTGCTGAATATGAGGCACCCGAACTTGAGAAAGTAAATAACGACACTGCATACGGCGATTTCTCGGTATACAATCCGATGGCAGATCGCACGAAAAATGCGTACATCAGAACGCTTTCCACGCTTTCGGGCTACAAGATGGAAGAAGAGACACTGTATGACGAATACGGCGGTATTACGAATCTCGGTGTCGAGGGCAGCGCAACAGGCTATTACCACATCGAACGGATCGACGGCAAGGTATACATCATTGACCCGATCGGCAATCCCTTCTTTTCCAATGGTGTCAACGCTTTGACGCACGGTGATTCCGCTAATCAGAGAGATTATACCATCGAGCAGTACGGCACCGAGCAAGAATTCTACGCGGCAATCGCCACCGACCTGCTTGGCAACTTTGGAATCAATACCGCATATATGTCCAACGACACTGCAAACGTCGAGCTTCCCAAAAACGGTATGAACGTTGTTGTTGACGTCTACGACGGCGCTATCAACTCCTACATGCGTACGCTGGGTCTTGCCGTGTCTACGGGCGGTTCCTCGACGTTCCGGCATAATAACACCATGAACGTATTTGATCCCGATTTTATTGCCCATGCGGATAAAAAGATTTCAAAAACAGTTGCCCCCTATCTAAATCAGCCCTATCTGCTCGGATATACCAGCGACAATGAACTCCCCGGCGATGCTGACTTTTTGAAGCGTTATCTGACCCTTTCTACCACGGAGCCTGTCAATGCGTTCTCGTATGCAGCGGCGTGGACTTGGTTCCGCCGCGCGACCGATAACCACAATCCGTCGCTTAACGATGTGACCCCCGAGCTGAATCAGGAATTCCTTGCGTTTGCTTACAACCGCTATTTCAAGATCGTTTCCGAAGCCTTCGATAAGTATGATCCCAATCATATGTACATCGGTACCCGTTCCAATGGTTCCACAGGGGATGAGGAGGGCTATCTCCGCGCTGCGGGACAGTATCTGGATCTGGTGACCGTCAATACTTACGGAGATCAGGATTACGTCTATGTCGACACTGCGATCGAGAAGGTCTATCGGTACACGGGACTTCCGTTTATCGTGACTGAGTTCGGTATGCGTGCGCTTGAGTCGGTGGATATGAACGGCTATAAGCTGGGTAACTACGGCGATACCGCTTGCTGGCTGTTTGAAACGCAGCAGCAGAGAGCCAACTCGTATGAGAGCTACGTCATCAATCTTCTGGAGAGCGATAACTGCGCAGGATGGGTGATCTACCGCTTCCGCGATAATGACCAGAGCATATACGAGGATGCAGAAGGTAACAAGTATCTTCTTTGCTCTGACAGGTCGGCAACGGAACCCGTTTATGAAAACATTGAAACGGGTGAACAAGTGAATGCAAGCCAAAAGGTGATCACTAAGGTGTATGAGGGTGAGACCGACACTTCTAACCTTAGCCACAACAAGGGTATTTATGACAACCATAATCAGCCCTATTCCGAGATGAGAACATCTATAAAGGCGATCAGCGACAATCTTGCCACCCTTGTTAAATACTTTGCTAAATAATCGTTTATAAAATTTTGAATATGGCAAGACCTTTTTGCAAAATTTGCATAAAGGTCTTGCTTTTTTGTCCAAAATATATTAAAATGCAGCATAGAAAAAGGAGACCTCTTGCGAGATCTCCTTTTTCTATGCTGATTAGTTGGTATAGTTATCGAAATAGCCCTGAACCAGAACCACGGGGGTACCCTTGTCACCCGAGCCGGAGGTCAGGTCGCAAAGGGAACCGATGAGATCGGTAAGCTGTCTGGGTGTGGTGCCTTGCGACGCCATGTTGCCCACAAGGTTATCGTCCTTGGAGCGGATGCTCTCGGAGATCGCCTTTTTCAGCTCCTCGCCCGACAGATCCTTGTAGTCGTTATCGGCAAGATATTTCAGCTTAAGTTCGTTGGGTGTTCCCACAAGACCGTCGGTAAAGGCGGGGGAGACCACGGGGTCTGCCAGTTCCCAGATCTTGCCCTGCGGATCCTTGAAAGCGCCGTCGCCGTATACCATGACCTCAACGTGCTTGCCCGTTGCCTTAAGGATTCTTGCCTGAATGTCATACACAAGATCGCGGCACTCGTTGGGGAACAGCTTGATCTTATCCTCGGTGGACTTGTTTGAACCGAGCAAGCCGTATTTGCTGTTATAGCCGCTTCCGTTCACGGGGGCGTTCATCAGATCGTCCAAGCCGCAAACCACGCGTGCGCCTGCCGCCTTCAGAATTCTCTTGGTGCGTGCACGGGTATGAATATCACAGGTGATCACGCTGTCGGTATAATTCAGAATGGTCTTTGCCTGGTTAGCAAACACAATCTCCACCTCAGTGCCCAGCGAGCGGATCAGCTCGCTGTAGTAAGCCACGTAGTCAACGCCTGTGAAAGGATGCTTATTCTCGCCGAACAGCTCGCGGTAACGCTCAAGCGTGAGCACGTCACTGTAGGGGTTTATGCCTGCTTCATCGATCTTGTCAAGAGACACCAGCTCATTGCCCACCTCGTCCGAAGGGTAGCTGAGCATCAGCACGATCTTTTTACAGCCCATGGCAATGCCGCGCAGACAGATGGCAAAACGGTTACGGGAAAGAATGGGGAATATAACGCCCACCGTTTCGCCGCCCAGCTTGTTTCTCACGTCTGTGGCAATATCGTCTACCGATGCATAGTTGCCTTGCGCGCGAGCCACGATCGACTCGGTCAAAGCAACGACGTCCTTGTCATACAGAGGGAAGTTTTCGTATTCCGACGCTTCAAGCACACTTTGTGTGACCATGGCGGCAAGATCATCACCCTCACGGAAAATGGGGCAACGAATACCGCGGGAAACCGTACCGACTCTGCGTTCTTTTTTTTCCATAAATTATAACTCCAATCTTCGCCCAAAAAGGCGTGAATGTTTAAGGAAGTTTTTGACCACCCGTTATTATAACACATGCGTGGTGTGTTTGCAAGAGTTTTTATAAAAATGTAACAATTTTTTTGTTTTTACACCTGTTGCGGCTTTTTGCTTTGACAGGCAGAGAGCAGGATCTCTTTTTCGCAAAACGGCAGCTTTTGTCCGTTCACCAGTTGATAGGTCTCGTGTCCCTTGCCCGCAAACAGGAAAATGTCGCCCTCTTTGGCGATAGACACCGCATAGCGGATGGCATCGGCACGGTCGGGGATGATCTGATAGGGACAGGTCGTCCCTTCAAAGGCGGCGGCGATGTCATTCAGAATATCCATGGGATCCTCAAAGTCGGGGTTGTCCGAGGTGAGGATGCAAAGGTCGGCAAGCGCGGAGGCAACCTCGCCAAGTTCGCGCCGTCTGCCAAAGGTCCTGCCGCCCACCGAGCCAAACAGACAGATCAGACGTTTTGGGTCATAGCGTCTGAGGGTGCCAAGTGCGGCGGTCATGCTGACCTTGTTGTGCGCGTAGTCAATGACAAAGGTGACGTTGTCCATGGCATCCACCATTTCAAAGCGTCCGCCGATACGGGCATCCGAAAGCAGGCAGATGGCGCGTTCGGTCGAAATTCCGCATACGCGGCACACGGCGATGGCGGCAAGCGCGTTGTATACGCTGAATTCCCCCGGAAAAGGGAGAGAGGCGGTGTATGTTTCGCCCATGGCTGTCAGATCAAGCGATATGCCAAGGCTGTCACGGCTTCGATAGAGCGTGGGCGGCCCCGCGTGAAATTCTGCGCCGTGGTGCAGGGCATAGTGCAAAATGCTTGTCCCGTGCGGTACTGCCGATTCCATTTCCGCGGCGTACGGATCGTCGGCATTCAGAATGACGGTTTTTGCTCCGTAGTCGGAAAACAGTGTTTTTTTGCAATCCTTATAGTGTTCAAAGGTCGGGTGCTCGTGACCGCCGATGTGGTCGGGCGACAGATTGGTAAACACTGCGACATCAAAGCAAATGCCGTGGACACGGTTCATGTAAAGTGCTTGAGAGGACACCTCCATCACAAGATACTTGACGCCTGCCATGCACATGTGGCGCATATACATTTGTGTGATATAGCTCTCGGGCGTGGTGTTAACGGCATCTATATGAAAGTCACCGTATTCAATGCCGTTGGAGCCGATATATCCGCAGGGCATGCCCGCGGCGTTCAGTGCGTGACAGATCATAAGCGCGGTCGTTGTCTTTCCCTTGGTGCCTGTGATGCCGATGACGAACAGCTCTCGGCTTGGGTGCTCAAAGAGGTTGGCGGAGAGGACGGCAAGAGCCTGCCTTGTGTTGGGGCACAAAAAGACGTAGGCGTCATTCGGCAGATCCGTCAGAGGTGTTTCCGCCACAAAAAAGCGGCATCCCTTTTCATATGCCGAGAGGGCGTATTTGTGTCCGTCAGAGGCACTGCCGCGCAAGCAGACAAACAGGCAGGATTCGGTCGCGCGGCGTGAGTCGTAGCAAATATCGGAGATGTTTTTGTCCTTGGGAAAGCCTTCTGCGGTGCGTGTGATTATGGCACCGCTTAGCAGTTTTTCAAGCTTCATTTTATTTCCTCTTGTGGTATTTTGGAACGGATTCTGTAGTTTTGTTCAAGCTGATCTCTGTTTTTTATCACAAAGCTTTTCATATCCTCTGTGGCGGGGATCAGTGTCAGCATTTTTCCCTCGTATTGCTCGGCGATATGCCAAAGCTCACGTCTAAGCGAGGCGTTATCCATGGGCGGCGTCAGCACTTTGATTCCCATCAGCCTTGCATAGAATGGCGCGCGGCATGTCAACCACAGCGTTCTCGTGCGCTTGCAAAGACCAAGCAGAATGAAAAACGTACGCCCCCGCGGCTTGCCAAGCAGTACACTTACGCAGTAACTGCGCATAACATCCTTCATTTGAACACCTCGCATGTCGGTACGGTCTTTATTGTATTATATCATATTTTTTTCAAGATATCAAGAATAAAAAGGATTTTGTCACGTTTTTTTATGCTCCAACAGCTGAGATAAACGGTTTCTGAGGGCATCACTCGGTGGGCAAAGAGGCAGACGGTATTCCTCGCGGCAAAGTCCGAGCATGGCGGCGGCGCATTTGATGGGGATGGGGTTGGTCTCGGCAAACAGGGCATCTACGATGGGCAAGAAGCCGAGCTGGTCACGTTTAGCACCCTCGGTGTCTCCCGTGCGGTATTTTTGGCACATGTCCGCCACCTCACGGGGGAAGATGTTGGAAAGTACCGAGATGACACCCTTGCTGCCGACAGACAGCATGGGGACGGTGATATCGTCGTTTCCGCTGTAAAAGGCAAAGCCGTCACCGAATTCCGCCATCATGCGTGTGGCAAAGCCCATATCTCCCGACGCTTCCTTGATAGCAACGATGCGCGGATGGGATACAAGCGGACGGAGTGCGGCGGCGCTCAGCCATACGCCCGTGCGCGAGGGAACATTGTACAGGATGATGGGTCTGTCGGTCTCGTTTGCAATTTTAAGATAGCTTTCGCTAAGACCTTTTGGCGTGGCGCGGTTGTAGTAGGGGGTGACCAGAAGCAGGGCGTTGCATCCTACACGGCAGGCATATTTGGACATCTCCACAGCGTGGGCGGTATCATTGCTTCCCGTGCCTGCAATGACGGGGACGCGTCCTGCCGCCGCGCGGACGGCAAAGGCAATGCAGGCGCGATGCTCGCTGTCACTGAGGGTTGGTGCCTCTCCCGTGGTACCTGCGACCACCAGGGCGTCGATGCCGTTTTCGATCTGGAATTCGATCAGCTTCTCAAAAGCGTCGAAGTCCACCTTGCCGTCCGAAAACGGGGTAATGAGGGCGGTGGCGGCACCTTCAAATATCATGTTTTTGGTCATAATAAGCTCCGTTCATGTGAATTTTATGGAAAGGTATTGCAAAAAAATGAGATTTGTAATATAATGACTTTGTATTTACAGTATATGCGAAAAACCAAAGGAAGGGACGTCAAATGTCGGTCATTATCAATCAAAGAACAGATACTACGCTCAAAACCTCGGATTTTTATTACGAGCTTCCCCCCGAGCTGATCGCGCAAACGCCGCTTGAGAGAAGGGATTCTTCAAGACTGCTTTGTGTTGACCGCGGGACGGGCGAGCTTTCACATAAACATTTTTACGATATCATAGATATGCTGGACCCAAATGACGTACTGGTCATCAACGATTCCAAGGTCATTCCCGCGCGGCTTTACGGACATGCCGAGGGCAGAGAGGACGCCGCCATCGAGCTGTTGCTTCTTCGCTCACGGGGGCTTGATACATGGGAGACGTTGGTAAAGCCGGGAAAACGGGCAAAGATCGGCGCGCGTCTTGTGTTTGGCGAGGGGCTTCTTACGGGTGAGATCACCGATATCGTAGAGGAAGGCAATCGCCTGATCCGTTTTGATTATGACAGACAGGCTTACAGTAACGTGTATGAGATATTGCACAAGATCGGTCTGATGCCATTGCCGCCGTATATCACCGAGCGTTTGCGTGATAACGAACGCTATCAGACAGTGTATGCCAAACAGGAGGGAAGTGCGGCGGCACCTACGGCAGGCTTGCATTTTACGGACGAGCTTCTTGGGAAGATAAGAGAGAAGGGTGTTGCCATTGCGCCCGTTATGCTTCATGTGGGACTTGGCACCTTTCGCCCCGTCAAGGCGGAGAGCCTGAATGACCATGTGATGCATACCGAATATTTTTCGGTCTCGAAAGAGAGTGCCGATCTGATCATCGAGCGCCGCGCGGCGGGCGGCAGAGTGATCGCGGTGGGAACGACCTCCTGCCGAACGCTTGAGAGCGTGACCGATGAAAATGGCGTGGTGCACCCCATGTGCGGCGAGACGGGTATTTTCATTTACCCCGGATATCGATTCAAGGCTGTGGACGCGCTGATCACCAATTTCCATTTGCCCGAAAGCACGCTTCTGATGCTCATTTCGGCGTTTTACGATCGCGAAAAGATCTTGGAGGTCTACAAAACGGCAGTTGAGCAAAGGTACAGATTCTTTAGCTTTGGGGATGCGATGTTTATTGAGTAAAGCGATATTTGAGAGGATAAATAAATGAAAAACGTTCTTGCCGTGGTGGGAGCCACGGCTTCGGGGAAGACCTCGTTTGCCATTGCGCTGGCGAGGGAGCTTGGCGGTGAGATCATTTCCTGCGATTCGATGCAAATATACCGTGGAATGGACATTGGCACCGCAAAGCCGAGCATGGAGGAGCGGGAGGGCATCCCACACCATCTGATGGACGTGGTGGAGCCGAGTGAGAATTTTTCGGTTGCCGACTATGCATCGCTCGCAGGGCGTGCCATTGATGATATTTGCGCACGTGGTAAGTTGCCAATCTTTTGCGGCGGCACGGGGTTGTATCTGGATTCGGTCCTGACGGCGACCGCGTATTCTGATGCGGCAAGCGACCCGTCGCTCCGCACTTCTCTTGCAAAAGAGGCGGAGGAAAAGGGTGCCATGGCACTTTGGCAGAGGCTGGAGAGTGAGGATGCCGAGTCCGCCGCCGCCATCCATCCGAACAACGTCAAGCGCGTGATACGCGCGCTGGAGATCAAGATCTTGACGGGCGTTCCCAAATCCGAATGGGACAGGCGCTCGCGCCTATTGCCCTCGCCGTATCATGCGCAGGTTCTGGGGCTGTGCTACCCTGACCGCGCGGTGCTTTACGACCGTATTGACAGGCGGGTGGACATGATGATGGATATGGGACTTGTCTCCGAGGTGGAGGGGCTTCTTTCCTCGGGGCGGTTGCCGCGCACGTCGACGGCGGCGCAGGCGATCGGCTACAAGGAGATCGTGTCATATTTGGACGGAGAAATTACGCTTTCCGAGGCTGTGGATACCATCAAGCAGGCAACAAGAAGATACGCCAAACGGCAGATCACATGGTTTGGAAACAAGCAATACGTACAGCCCATAGAGGTGTGCGGTGCGATTTCGGAGCAAAGCTTTGAAAAAATTGTAAAAAATGTGAAAAAAGCATTTCAATTTTCTTAAAAATGTGATATAATAGAAAAAAGGTGTTGATTTTTGGAAGGAATAGGGAGGATGACCTTGGATTTTTCCTATCTTGAAAGAAATATAAGCGAGATCAGAGAGCGCATGGTGGCAGCACAGCGTGCCGCGTGTCGCGAGGATGAGATATCCCTGATCGTGGCGGCAAAAAGCGGAAGTGCGGAAGAGCTGGGCTATCTGCATAAGCACTGCGGCGTGAACGACATCGGCGAAAACCGCGTGCAGCAGTTGCTTGAGCACTATGAGCAGCTTGAGCGAGAGGGTCTCAATATTCATTTTATCGGTCATTTGCAGACTAACAAGGTCAAGTATATCATCGATAAGGTGTGCATGATCCACTCTGTGGATTCCGAGCGTCTTGCGGCAGAGATCGATAAGCAGGCGGCAAAGCATGATCTTGTGATGAAGGTTTTGGTCGAGGTCAACAGCGGAGAGGAACCGAACAAGGATGGCGTGATGCCAAAGGATGCCGAGGCTCTTTGCGCGGCAATTGCCAAATATCCCCATCTTTCGCTGGTTGGTCTTATGACCATGGCACCGATCTGCGAGAAAAAAGAGGATTATAAAAAATATTTTGAAAAAATTTCGCGTTTAGCTGTTGACATTTGGAGCAAAAACAGCGATAATAAAGAGAGACCTATTTTATCTATGGGAATGAGCGGCAGTTTTGAGGAGGCGATCGCCTCGGGGGCAACTGCAGTTCGCGTTGGAAGGAAATTGTTTGAAAAATAATTATACATTTTTTTGGAGGTTAGTATGGCTATCAAATTGTCCGGCTTTGGCAAGAGAAAGGAAGAGGAATCTTACTACGATCCTTATTATTCCGGAGGCTACGGAGCTAAGGAAGAGGAAAACGTACAGGAGATGGGAAACGTGGCTCCCGATGACAGCGATATGAGAGAGGATGTTCGCGAAGAATCCCCCAAGGCATTCGGTGGAATTAACGAGGAGGCTGTTTCCCTCAAGGTAATGGCTCCCAAGACCTACAGTGAGGCAACCAAGGTTGCCGATAGCTTGATTGCAGGCAGCACGGTCGTTCTGAACGTGGAGGCACTGGATAAGGCAGAGCTGCTCCGTTTCATGGACTTCCTGATGGGCGTCCTTTACGTGATTCACGGAAATATGAAGAACGTTTCCAGTACCACCGTGGTGGTTTCTCCTTCGGGCATCGCTGACGAGAGCGAAGCACAGACTGAGGAATAAAACGTTACGGCTACCCTACGCGCAGAAAACTGCGCGTAGGGCTTATGAGGTTCCCCTCATGCATATGGCTGAAGGAGAGAGGATTTATGCAGGTAATATATATAGCGGCAAGGCTTGTTACGGTGTTGCTTACGGTGCTTGAGATCGCCATGCTCATCCGCGCGATCACGTCGTGGATCCCGTCGATGGACGGCAGAGCGTGGCTGGATTTTGTTTATATGATCACCGACCCCATCGTTGTGCCCGTTCGCGCGCTGTTTGAGCATTTTTCCTTTTTCCGCAATTCGCCGATCGATTTTTCGTTTGTGATCGCCTACCTTTTGCTTGGCATGGTTCAGATCATCGTGTCACACCTGACGGGTATGTTTTTCTGATGAACGGGCGTGAAAATGAGCGCGCGCTTTTGTTGGCACGCACGGAAGATCTGTTTCGCCGCGCGGCGCGGTATGAGCCGTGCTTCGGTCCGTTTTTGTCTCCTGCGGAGCAGCATGCGGTAAAGCAATGGTTGAAAACGCCGTCGGACGTTGTTTGTGTATTTTACGGCGGATATGACGGGAGCGAGAGACGCCGTCTTTTTGTTCTTCCCGAATATCTGGCTTCTGCGGACGGCGTGTATAACGCCGCCTTTATGCGCGAGGTACTGTCCGAGCTTTCGATGGATGCGGTCAGTGTTCTGGCACTGGAGGGAAGCGGCTATAAAAAGCTGTCGCACAGAGATTATCTGGGCTCACTTTTGGCGCTGGGTATCGAACGCGACAAGATAGGCGATATTGTTGTGCAGGATGATTGTCACGCGCTTATTTTTTGCGACGGCGTGATCGCGGATTATTTACTGAACGAGCCGCTTTGGATCGGCGGCGACGCGGTCAAGGTCAAAAAGACCCAGGTGGCGGATGATTTTTCGGTGGAGCGACACATGCGCCCGATCAGCGACACGGTGGCATCACCGCGGCTTGACAGTATCGTCAGTTCTTTGATCGGTACGTCGCGCGAAAAGGCAAAGGTACTGATCGAACAGGGACTTGTGGAGGTCGACTATGAAGTATGCGACCGAAACGATAAAATGCCCCCCGAGGGGGCGGTGATCTCAGTGCGCGGGCACGGGAAATACGTGATACAGGACGTATCACAGCAAACCAAAAAAGGAAGATACCGCCTTTTGGCGGCTCAATACGTATAAGGAGTCAACAAGACAATGGCAAAGGATTACACAAATAGCCTTAATCTGCCGAGCACAAGCTTTGCGATGAAGGCAAATCTCCCCACACGCGAGCCTGAGATGCTCAAATACTGGGATTCTATCGATCTCTATCATAAAATGCTTAATGTGGCTGAGGGTAAGCCGCTTTACGTGCTTCATGACGGACCTCCCTTTTCCAACGGAAACATCCACATGGGAACCGCCATGAACAAGATACTGAAGGATTTCATCAACAAATCCAAGGCGATGGGCGGATATCGCGTGCCGTATATTCCCGGTTGGGATAACCACGGTATGCCCATTGAGAGTGCCATCATCAAGAAGAATAAGCTGGACCGCAAGAAGATGTCGGTTTCGGAATTCCGAAGCGCATGCCATAAGTTTGCGCAGGATTTCGTGGACATCCAGCGTGAGCAGTTCATCCGTCTTGGTGTGACGGGTGATTGGCAGAATCCTTATCTTGCCATGGCACCCGAGTTTGAGGCGCGCGAGGTCAAGGTGTTCGGTGAGATGTACAAAAAGGGTTACATTTACAAAGGTCTTAAGCCTGTTTACTGGTGCCCGAAGGATGAGACTGCCCTTGCTGAGGCAGAGATCGAATATCAGACCGACAAGTGTACCTCTATCTACGTGAAATTCGCCGTGAAGGATGACAAGGGCAAGCTTTCGATGTGTGACCTTGCCAAGACCTACTTTATTATCTGGACAACGACCACCTGGACGCTTCCCGGCAACCTTGCCATTGCGCTCAATCCCGACGAGACCTACGTAGCTCTTAAGGCAGAGAACGGCGAGACCTATATCGTTGCCGAGGCATTGGCAAATAAGACCATGCTTGAGGGCGGTGTTGAAAAGTTTGAGGTTGTTTGCTCCATGGCGGGCAAGGAATTTGAATATATGACCGCAAAGCATCCGTTCATTGACCGTGAGTCGATCGTTGTCAATGCTGACTACGTTACCATGGACAGCGGTACGGGATGCGTTCATACCGCTCCCGGTTTCGGTGCTGACGACTATCAGACCTGCCGCCGCTACAATATCGACGTGATCGTTCCCGTGGATGACCGCGGTTATCAGACCGCTGATGCGGGCAAGTTCGCAGGTATGTACTACGCTGAATCCAACGAGGCGATCCTTGCCGACATGAAGCAGAGCGGCGCACTGTTTGCCTCCGAGGAGATCGAGCATGAGTATCCTCACTGCTGGCGATGCAAGCAGCCCATCATCTTCCGCGCAACACCGCAGTGGTTCTGCTCGGTGGAATCGTTTAAGGATGCGGCGATCGAGGCTTGTAACAACGTGCAGTGGCTGCCTGAATGGGGCGGAGAGCGCATCAAGCAGATGGTTCGCGACCGCGCCGACTGGTGTATCTCCCGTCAGCGTCACTGGGGTCTGCCCATTCCCGTATTCTACTGTGAGGATTGCGGAGAGGTCATCTGCAATGAGGAGACCATAAACAGCGTATCGGATATCTTCGGTCAGAAGGGCTCAAACGCTTGGTTTGATATGGATGCGTTCGAGCTTTTGCCGAAGGGCTTTGTATGTCCTAAGTGCGGCAAGACGCACTTCTCCAAGGAGACAAATATTCTGGACTGCTGGTTTGACTCAGGCTCCAGCCATTTTGCTACCATTGAGAACAAGGAAGGTCTTAAGTGGCCTGCCGACATGTATCTTGAGGGTGCAGACCAGTACCGCGGTTGGTTCCAGTCCTCTCTTTTGACCGCCGTTGGCGCCAAGGGCGAGGGTGCGCCTTACAAGACGGTGTTGACACACGGATGGGTGGTCGACGGCGAAGGTAAGGCAATGCACAAGTCTCTCGGCAACTCCATTGCACCCGAGGAAATGATCGCCAAGTACGGCGCAGACCTTGTGCGTCTGTGGGTGGCGTCGAGCGACTACCGCGTGGACGTCCGTGTTTCGGATAACATCTTCAAGCAGCTTTCCGAGGCATACCGCAAGATCCGTAATACCGCGCGTATTATCATGGCAAATCTTGGGGACTTTGATCCCGATACCGATATGGTGGATATCAAGGATATGTATGAGATCGACAAGTGGATCATTGCGGGCTGCAACGAGCTGACAAAGACCGCACGCCGCGCGTATGACGATTTTGAGTTCCATATCGTATACCATGAGATCTGCAACTTCTGTACTATCAATCTCTCCAAGCTGTACATTGATATCACCAAGGACAGAGTTTACGTGGGCAAGAAGGACGGCTTTGCAAGAAGAAGCGCACAGAGCGCGATGTATCTTGTGCTGAGTGCCCTGACAAGACTTGTGTCGCCGCTGATCGCGTTTACGGGTGAGGAGATCTGGCAGGCAATGCCTCACGGCAAGCAGGACGTGCGCGAGAGCGTGTTCCTCAATCAGATGCCCGTTTACGATGAGGCTCTTTGCTTTGAGGACATTGTGGCACGCTGGAACAAGCAGTTCGATCTGCGTGACGACGTGATGAAGGCCCTTGAGATTGCACGTGCCGATAAGCTGATCGGTAAATCTCTGGATGCAAAGCTCACCATTTATACCGAAAACGAGGAGATCTATAAGCTCCTTGAGAGCTTTGGCGAGGAGCTTGCTACCGTTTACATCGTTTCGGGAGCGACTGCTCTCTTGGAAAAGACCCCCGAGGGAGTCTTCTCGGAGACCGTGTCGGGCATCGGCGTTAAAGTCGAGAATGCCGACGGCGAAAAGTGCGACCGTTGCTGGAGCTATTCGACCGAGGGCGTGCATGACGAGGAAGGCGGATTCCTTTGCGCGAAGTGTAAGGCCATTATTGAGGCATAAAAAAGAGGACTGCTTTTCCGATCAGGAGAAGCAGTCCGTTTTGAAAACAGGAGATTTTTATGTGGTTGTATTTTTTGGTGATCGCAGGCGTGGTCGCGCTGGATCAGGCAAGCAAGTGGCTGGTCATGCTGAATATGGAGCTGCATGAGTCCATAGCAATCATCCCTGGGGTGTTTCGCTTTACCTATATCCGAAACCAAGGCTCGGCATTCGGTATGTTCAGCGACAGCCGATGGGTGTTTCTTGTGCTGTCGGTGGTGGGCATTGCGGCGGTGATCGTGTATCTTGTTAAATTCCGTCCGACGCAAAAACTCATGTGGATACCGCTTGCCATGATCGCAGGCGGCGGCATTGGCAACATGGTGGACAGACTGTTTTACGGCGAGAGCTTTGGAAACGGCACGGTGGTAGATTTTTTGGATTTCTGTCTGTTTCCCGAGCTGTGGATGTGGATATTCAACGTGGCGGATGCCTTTGTTTGCGTAGGCGCGGGTATGCTGTTCGTGTACCTTTTGATCGATATTGTCCGCGAGTACAAGGCGGAAAAGAGCGGTAAAAACAATGGATGAGTTTATGACGTTTACCGTCCCCGAGGCAGATGACGGCAAGCGGCTTGACGTATACGTCAGCAAAAACGCCGACGTGACGCGCTCGTCCGCAGTCAAGCTGATCGAAGCCATGAAGGTGCTTGTGGACGGCAAGGCGGCATCCAAAAACACCAAGCTGACAGCGGGGAGTGAGGTCGAGGTAGATATTCCCGAGCCTGTCCCCATGCAGGCGGTGCCGCAAAATATCCCACTGGATATTGTGTACGAGGATGCCGATATTATCGTGATCAATAAAGCCGAGGGCATGGTGGTGCATCCCGCGGCAGGGAATTATGACGGTACGCTGGTCAATGCGCTTCTTTACCACTGCGGCGATTCGCTCTCGGGTGTGGGCGGTGTGATGCGTCCGGGTATCGTTCACCGCATCGACAAGGACACGGGCGGACTTTTGGTGGTCGCCAAAAACGATGCGGCGCATATTGCACTTTCGGAGCAGATGAAGTCGCATGCTGTAAGCCGCGTGTATACTGCCATTGTGATCGGAAATCTGAGAGAGGACAAGGGAACGGTGGATGCACCGATCGGAAGAAATCCCCACGACAGAAAGAAGATGGCGGTGCTTGCGCCCACTCAGGGCTTTTCGCGCCACGCGGTGACGCATTATGAGGTCTTGGAGCGATATCGGGGATTTTGCCTTGTGCGCTGTGTGCTGGAGACGGGACGAACGCATCAGATCCGCGTGCATATGTCACACCTTGGGCATCCGCTGGTGGGTGACACGGTATATGGCGGCGGCAAAACGAGCTTTGAGAATGCTAACAAGAGCCTCATAGCAGGGCAGTGCCTGTTTGCGGCGGAGCTTTCGCTTACCCATCCCAAAACGGGAGAGCAGATGCACTTTACTTGCGAGCTTTCGGAAAATATGAAGGCTTTGATCGAAAAGCTCAGACGGATGACGGAATAGAGAAAAATATAATAAGGGACAGTAAGATATACGAATCCGTTTAAATTTGCTACACAAAACCGAATAAAATTTATTTAGGGCTAATGATCTTTTACCTACAAGGGGCGCAGGCAGTTTTGTCTGCGCCCTATCTACTTTATATGTACCCCTATTTTCATTTAAGTGTGCAAACTCAATATTGCCATCAAAAATCCTATTATCGCACGAATATTTCAATTTGCGTGTTGATTTTCGAAGTGTTATGTGATATAATATAACGTGATATAATATAAATTGTAATAATGTAATTTTTTTGAGGTGACTTATGGCTGCAAGTTATAAACCCTTATTCAAACTTTTAATTGACCGCAATATGAAGAAAAAAGAACTGGCGGAGCGCGCGGGGCTTAGCCTTGCTACCATTACAAAAATGGGCAAGGAAGGCACGGTTGTGACAACCGACGTCCTCGTGAAAATATGCGTGGCTCTAAACTGTGAGATCGGGGATATTGTCGAGATTGTTCCCGATGAGAACGCATAATATGGAGGTCTTAACGATGATTGATTTTACCAACATAGAAAAATATAAAGAAAATAATCGCATTGAAGCGAAAAAGGCAATCGGCGGTCTGCCCCGTAGCATTTGGGAAACCTATTCCGCGTTCGCCAATACGCTCGGCGGAATCATTCTGCTTGGTGTTGAAGAACACGCGGATAAGTCCTTGCACCCAGTTGATTTGCCCGATCCCGAAAAGCTGATAAAAGACTTTTGGGATATCGTCAATAACGCGAACAAGGTCAGTGCCAATATTCTTTCCGAAAAGGATGTGACGATTGAGGACGTCGACGGCAAGCGCATTGTGGCTATTCGTGTTCCTCGCGCGCAGCGTAGCGATAAGCCCGTGTATATTGACGGCAATCCTCTTTCGGGAAGCTACCGCCGTAACGGTGAGGGAGACTACAAGTGTACCAAGGAAGAAGTTGGGGCGATGATGCGTGATGCCGCCATCAAGACGCAGGATATGCTCGTGCTTGAAAATATGGAGCTTGACGCATTCGATTACGATAGTGTGAAGCGTTACCGTATCCGTATGAAGACATACCGCCCCGGACACGTTTGGGAGGAACTCGAAGACGTGGAGTTTCTTTACAAGCTCGGCGCGGTTGGTAGATCAAGCGACGGAAAGATGCACCCCACCGCCGCGGGACTTCTGATGTTCGGTTACGAATACGAGATCGTAAAAGAGTTTCCCGCATATTTCCTTGACTATCAAGAACAGTTCGATCCGGGCACCCGTTGGACAGACCGCATCGTATCCTCGTCGGGCGATTGGAGTGGAAACGTTTACGATTTCTATTTCCGCGTTTACAACAAGATCACGCAGGATATTAAAGTTCCGTTCAAGCTCGAAGGCGGTGACCGCATTGTCGATACACCTGTACACAAGGCGCTCAGAGAAGCTCTTGCCAACTGCTTGATAAATGCCGATTATTACGGCAGACAAGGTCTTGTTATCATCAAGAAGAAGGATGTTATCACGCTCTCCAACCCCGGCGGATTCCGCATTGACGTAGAAGCCGCAATGAGTGGCGGTGTTTCCGATCCCCGTAACAGTACGCTTATCAAGATGTTTAATCTCATTGACGTAGGCGAGCGCGCAGGTAGCGGTATTCCGAACATTTTCAACGTTTGGAAAAAGCAAGGTTGGTCTGCGCCCGTCATCAACGAAAGCTTCGAACCCGATAGAATCACTTTATCGCTTACTTTTGGAGAATCAAGCGATAAAAAACAAGCGATAAAATCGAGCGGTAAAAAACGAGCGACAAAAACAGTCGCGTATAGAGAAGCGATTGTAGCATATCTTACCGAAAATGTTTCTGCCAAATGTTCCGAGCTTTCTGCCCTTATTGGAATTAGCGACTCGAGAACAAGAGCTGTTTTGAGCAAGATGATTGAAGATAATATTCTTGTTCCTGAGGGCGAGAACAGAAACAGAGTCTATAAATTGAAAGCGTAAAATTGTTACTCGTCCACGCTCCCGATAAGAGCAGCGGACACAGAAAACAAAAAATCGAGATTTACTACCATGATGTCGGCATCATTGACTTGCCTACTGCCAAAGAGGACGATTGCCTCGTGCTTCACGGCAGAGTCAAGGGCGACAAAGAAGCCGTATAACACAGCAAGAGGTATTGTGATCGAAATCGGTCACAATACCACCTACATACAAAACTTGCTTATGGAGGGGCAAGTTCGGTTGGCGCACCTTTTTATATTGATTTCATTTTTTGTAGTGTAAAAATGTCCCAAAAGTGTTTACAATTTACAAATGGTGTGATATAATAAGAATG
>JAZNDA010000069.1:0-23803 GCA_045587785.1 Eubacteriales bacterium
CTTACGGTTGCTCTCGGTAGCCTTTATTCATTCGGGTAACCGATCGCAGAACATGAGAAGATTGGAAGTGATTTTTTCATTCTCTGTAAGCGGACGGAATGTGCCGTTTTCGTAAAGAATGTCCATAACCATATGTGCTACCGTACTTCCCACAAAACGACCTACACTATGGTACACTACAAGATCGCGCATTTGCGGTGGATAGTCCTCGGCAAGCAGCATGGCTTGCTCCAAAGCACCGTCTGCAAATTTTCGCTTGCTTTCCTCGTCAAGCTTTGGCAATTTGGCAAAAAATTCATCTTGATTGCCACGCATAATCATAATATTAACCTTGTTTTCCTTGGTTAAATATCCGCGTTTTCTCAAACGGGCAAATTTTTCTTGGTTGGCAGGGGTATCCTCTATAGCTCCCGTCATAAATTCGTACAGATATTCATAGTCCGAGGTAAGATTGTTTCCCCAAGCACCCTCGCGCGAGCAATAGCGCGTATCGATCGACCAAGAATACACCGACGGATATTTCTCTGACCAACGGTTCATATTTCCGCAAGCCCAATACATCGGATAGCTCCGAGACGGAACGTAATCCGGGTCACGCTGCGTACTCGGAAGTGAAATATGTGCAATAAAATCACCGCCCGCCAAGGTCTTGATACGGTATTTCGAAAGATCGGTCTTCAGTTCGGTATTACACTTGTTGGATATCGCATAAAAGATCGCGGCGGCTTCAAGCAGCTCTCGGTTTCCGCTCGGAATATAAATATCCGTCACATCGGCAACCGCCGCGCGAACCTTGGGTACATAGTCACGCACCAAAATTTCGGCAATTTCCATCTGCCTCTGCAGGCGTTTTTCCTGCCATTCAAGTGAATAGGTTTCCGGTGTGAATTCGACATATGTCGTAAAGCGGTTTGCCGCTTGTCTTACCAAAAAACCGTTTTCCTCAAGTCCCTTGACTGCGTCTTCAATATAAACCGGAGTCATTCCCAACTCTTCTGCGATCTCCACGATTGTTTTGGGAGCATGATACACGCTGTATACAATATTGAGGTTTAGCTTATTGCCCAAATAATATTCGGGACCGCCATTGTTTCCGGGATTTCCTCCATGCCCGAAGCTCTCCGCTTCAATGGGCTTAATGCCGAGTTTTCCTACTTTTCTTTCCATAATAAAACCCTCCTTTAAGTCATTTCTGGCTTTGTTAAGATGCCACTTAACCGTTCCATCGGGAATACCCATTTCTTTGGTGATAGCAGAAATGGATTTGTTTTGGTAATAAAATGAATAAACGATTTTACGACGCGTCTGTGTTAAAAACGCAATCTCTCGCCGTAAAAGATCCACCTCCGACCTGGAATCGTCATCCCAAATCGGTGTGTCATCGGGGATCTCCATGCCGTCGATCGAAATTCCTTCCCGTTTTTTCTTGTGAGCTACAAATTTGGAATAAACGTGTTCGGAAATGCGCCAAATATATCCATCTAAATTTAAAATTTCCTTTTGAGAAAGCAAAGACAAATAAACCTCGGTAACAATATCCGAACTTAATTCTTCGGCTTCCTCATAGGAAAAGGCTTTTTTCATCGCAAAGCCGTAAATTTTAGGCAGATATTCCACAATTAGGCTGTCTGCTTGCTGCTTGTTCATTTTATCACCTCGGTACCGTTTGCCCATATAGTGGAAAGAAATGCAAAAAGGTTGGCACTTTTTTGATTATTATATCATAAAATCATAAATTCGTCTATCCGGTAAAATATGCCTTGTAGAAAAAAAAAAAGGAGCACGAGCAAAAATAACTCATACTCCTTTTTTACTGTGTTTTTAAAGAAGAATACAGATCAGTCCGCCGCTTCCCTCGTTAATAATACGCTCCAGCGTCTCGGACAGACGCGCGCGCGAATCCGCGGGAATATTGGAAAGCTTGGTGTGCAAGCCCTCATTCATCAGCTCATACAGGCTCTTGCCAAACATGTTAGACTCCCAGATCTTTCTCGGTGCTTCTTCAAACTCATGGAGCATATAACGGATCAGTTCCTCGGATTGCTGTTCGCTTCCTACAATGGGATTGATCTCGGTCTCAATATTGGCACGGATCATATGAATGGACTGTGCCGAAGCACGAAGCTTGACGCCGTAGCCGCCTGCTTGCTTGACGATCTCGGGCTCTTCCAGCCTCAGTTCGTCAACATCGGGCATCACAATGCCATAGCCCTTTTCAGTAGCATCGTCAAACGCCTCGGCAACTCGGTTATATTTTGCCTTCATCTCGGCAAACTCGTGCAAAATGCCGATCAGACACTTGTCGTCCGAGACGTCCATACCCGTAAGCTCGCTCATGATCTCATAGAACAAACCGTCCGTAAAATCTGCGCTGACGTGTGCGCACCCTGTGCCAAGATCAATGGTATCTACAGAAACGCTCTTGATATATTCATTTTTTTCAAGAGGTTCAAGCGCATCATTGATGTCGCCGATCTTTTTGATACACGCTACACACTTTCTTATGGACTCATTTAACGAAACGCGAACGTGATGCGTCGGCTCAAGTGCGCTCACCCAAGATGGAAATTTCAGTCTCAGCTCTGCGATCGGAAATTCGTGAAGAACCAGCTCTAAAATATGTCGGATATCCTCCGCATCCAAAGAAAGACAGCTGACAAGTGCCACGGGAACGCCGTATTTTTCCTCCAACTCATAGGCGAGTGCCACAGAAGTCTCGGCACTCGGCGTGGCAGAATTCAATATCATGGCAAACGGTTTACCGATGGCCTTCAGCTCACGCACCACGCGCTCCTCGGCCTCCACATAATTTTCTCTCGGGATCTCTCCGATGGTGCCGTCCGTACTGACCAGCATACCTATGGTGGCATGCTCATGTATGACCTTGGATGTTCCCATTTCCGCCGCCTCTATAAACGGCATGGGCTGCTCCCGCCACGGTGTTCGTACCATGCGAGGCTGTCCCTCTTCGATCACACCAAGCACGTCGGGCACAACGTACCCCACGCAGTCCACCATTTTGACGCGCATGGCTTTGCCACCGTCAAAGCTCACCGAGACCGCCTCATCGGGCACAAACTTTGGCTCGGTCGTCATGACTGTCTTTCCTGCCGCGCTTTGCGGCATCTCATCTCTGGCGCGCTCACGAACGTGCTCATCCTTGATGTTCGGCAAAACCAACGCCTCCATAAAACGCTTGATAAAGGTTGACTTGCCGCTTCTCACAGGACCGACCACGCCGATGTAAATATCTCCGCCCGTTCTCCTTGCAATATCTTGATAAATTGAAAACTCGCCCATAAAAAATGCCTCCCACAATTACTGCTTGCCTTTTCGGCGATATACAGTAAATCATATGGGAGACACTTTCTTTTTAGAACATTTTTATCTATTTTGTTTTTCGGGAAGTTCAAAGCCCTCCGAAAGCTTGCGTATGGCATCGGGCATGAGAAGCCCCTTTAGCGAACGCCCCTCATCCATAGCACGTCTGACAAGTGTGGAGCTGACACGTTTTAAATTCGGCGAGCAAGGCATATAAAGCGTTTCCACCTTGGGATTCTTGGTTCTGTTATAGTATGCCATCTCTTGCTCATAGCGAAAATCCTTGATGGTACGCACACCCTTGACAACAGCGGTAGCACTCAGCTCATCCACTACGTCCACCAGCATGCCCTCACTGATCAGCACCTTGACATTGTGAATGTGCGCGCAAGAGATCTTAGCAAGCTGAGCACGCTGTTCAATGGTAAAGCGATACTGCTTGCTCGCATTGAGCATGACCGCCACCACCACCACGTCAAACAGCTTGGCAGTCCTCTCGATAATATCCACATGCCCGACAGTGATCGGGTCATAGCTCCCCGGAACAACAGCAAGACTCATGGCACGGCTCCTTCCACATGTATTGTCTACATTATAACACCTTTTTCACCGTTTGACAAGATAATTTTTTATTTTTTGTCAAATTTTAGCCTTAAAAGTGTAACGTGTGCAATACCGTATTTGGTGTGACGAATCACTTCAAACAGCGCTCTCAATGTTTCATTCCCCTTAAAAATATCTTCATTACGGCTTTCACACACCACAACCGAGGTCGGCTTCAAAAAGCCACCCTCAAGCAACAGAGCAAGCGAGCTTTGTATCAGATCGCTGTCATACGGCGGGTCTATCCACACGATATCAAAGCAATCATTTTGCTTTTTGAGGTATGACAAGGAATCCTCACAAACAATGCGGCACCGCGGTTTGAGCTTTGTTTTTTCCGCATTTTTTTCGATGACCGAAACCGCCTCTTTGGATCTGTCAACCATAACAGCGAAATCGGCACCACGGCTGAGTGCCTCAAGAGCCATCTGTCCCGATCCCGAAAACAGATCAAGCACTCGCCGCCCCTCTATTTCAAACTGAAGCATGGAAAAAACCGCTTCCTTGGTTCTCTCCGCTGTCGGTCTTGTACTGTCGCCCGCCAAGGTAAAAAGCGATACGCCCCTTGCGCTTCCCGTAATAATTCTCATGATTTTTCCCCTCCACGAAAGAACGTATAAACCGCCAGAGCATCTCTTTCGCTGATGCCCTTGACCTCTCTGAGTCTTTCAACATTCGCCTTTTTAAGCTCATCCATACTGTCAAATGCCATCAATAGTTTTCTTGCCTTTTTCTCTCCGATTCCCTTGATCTGCTCAAGAGACGAGGTTTTAAGGGTCTTAAGCTTGGCGCCCGTCATTTTGGATACGGTATAACGATGTACCTCCTCTTGCAGCTTATAAAGGAAAACAAAAACCGTTTGATTTTTCGCGATGCTGATCTCCTCATCCTCATTGCAAAGCGCACGCGTTTTATGGAAGTCATCCTTGATCATACCGAACACGGGAACATCTATCCCCATCTCTGAAAGTGCCTCTTTGACAACCGAAACGTGTCCCTTGCCGCCATCAAGCAAAACAAGATCGGGTAGTTCGGAAAATGATCCCGAGCCATCCGCCAGATGCGCAAAGCGTCTGGAAAGCGTTTGCGCCATACAGGCATAGTCATCCGTCCCGTTAATGCCTTTCATGGAAAAGCTTCTGTAGTCCGAGCGTTTCAGCTTTCCGTCCTCGCACACGATCATGCCCGCCGTCTTGTGCTCACTGCCGAGATTGGATATGTCATACACCTCAATACGGCTCGGAATCGCCTCAAGACCAAGTAACTCGGCAAGCATCGCCAACGTTCCGTCAGACTTTTCACTCTCCTTGACATACTGCATAACGGCTTGTTCGGCATTGTTCACAGCGATCTCGCAAAGTGCTTTTTTATCTCCTCTCTCAGGGGTGCGAATGTCCGCCCTCACCGATGAATTTTGCATCAGATAGTCGGCTATGAGCCGTATTTCTTCATCCTCAAGAGAAAAGGAAAGATATATCTCAGACGGAACGTCACCCTTGCCCCTGTAATACTCACAAATGAAGCTGCCGATGGCGCTGTCGTCAAGAAGCTTATCCCTGCTGAAAACATAATCCGATTTATTTATCATCACGCCGCCGCGCACGTTCAGAACAGAGACCGAGGATGCCACATCTCCTTCATACAAGCCGAAAACATCTCTGTTGTCATCGGGCGAGGATACCACCTTTTGCTTTTCGGACAAATTCTCAAGTGCCCTTATGGTATTGCGGCATCGCATGGCAGCCTCATACTGCTCGCGCTCGGAATAAGCAAGCATACTTTTCTCCAGCTCGCGGCGCACCTTAGCGGTATTGCCTCGAAGAAGTTCGGTCGCGGCGTGGATCATCTCGCCGTATTCTCTCGGGGACACCTCTCCCGTGCAAAGTCCGCAGCACTGCTTCATCTGATAATATATACACGGTCTTTCTTTTCCAATATCTCTTGGAAATTTCTTTTTACAGGACGGAATACCGAAGTCACGGTGAAGAAGCGTCAACACCGAAAACACAGTCGCCGTCCCCGTATACGGACCGTAATATTTCGCCTTGTCATTCTGACGGCTTCTGGTAAACAGAATTCTCGGATATTCCTCCTGCGTCACCTTAATATACGGATAAGACTTAGCATCCTTGAGACGAATGTTATATTTGGGCGAATGACGCTTGATCAAATTATTCTCAAGGCTGAGTGCCTCCATTTCGGTACGGCACACAATATAATCAAAATCATCGACCAAGGCGACCATCCGCGAGGTTTTGAGATTTTTCTCACTGTTTTGAAAATACTGAGAAACTCGGTTTTTCAGCTTTCGCGATTTGCCAACGTATATGATCTTGCCCTGCGCGTTTTTCATGATATAAACACCAGAGCAAAGCGGCAAAGAATTCGCCTTTTCCAAAAGTCTTTCCCGTTTTTCCTGTTTTTGCATATTTTCTCCTATAAAACAAGCGGCAAGGTCAAATACCTTACCGCTTTCCCTCTATGAATTACTGCTTTTGCTTATTCAACAAAGCCTGTCTCAATCAAATCCTTAAGACCGTCAAGTGCGATCTCCTCATCCTGACCGTCCGCGATCAAAGAAACCGTCATGCCTTTGGCAATGCCCAAAGACAGAACGCCAAGCAAACTCTTGGCATTGACTCTGCGGTCGTCTTTTTCCACCCAAATCGAGCTTTTATATGAATTTGCTTTTTGGATAAAGAAGGTTGCTGGTCTTGCATGCAATCCGATCGAATTGGTAATGGTAACCTCTTTTGAAATCATATTCTCGCTCCTCAAATTATCAAGCCCCACGGCTTCATTATTACACATTTGTTCTACATGCTTAAATATTATATCAAATAATCGGCATAAAATCAATAGAATTTTTTTGTGCTTTTTGACGAAAATTCAGAAGGAACGACAGATTTATTTTACACTTTGGATATTTTGACCAGTAGGGTGACAGTAGGTTATCTTTCGATGTCCAGAATAACAAGAGTGAAATTCATATGCTCACTTTGTACAGTGTACGGCTTTCCGGGAGCAATAAAAACATTGCCGCCAAGATAATACCCGTTTTTCGTCATGACTCCTTGTGACAATATAGTTCCCGTTACGTCGATCCTTGTGGATTCGGGATAGTTCACACTGATCACGTTTCCGTCGGCATCCTTGACGTACATAGCAGAGGGCAAAACCGAATCGATACTCTGCAGAACGCCGAGCACGCTCTTGTTTTCACAAAGGATCACGGTGTCACCCGGCACCAGTGCATCCTCTGATGTGTACGCAATATCGGAAACCAAAAAATAGATTTCCACTGCCTCAAGGTCAGAATCTCCCGAAAACCAATTCAGCTGTTTGGCGCGAATTGCCGCACCCACAAGACAGATGACCACCAAAAGAATAATGACAAGATCTATGATATTCAGCCCCAAAACTTTTCTTTTTTTCTTAAACTCCGTTGTTGCCATGTCTGCCTCCTTATCCCACTTCTCTGATGCCGATACAGTATCCGCTTCCAACAAAGTTCGGGAACATCAAATAATATTCTCCGCCCACTGCCATACGGGTACCCTTGACAGTGTAACCCACACCTTTTTCAAACACAGCTTCTGACGTAATGGTTATCTGAAGATTATATTTGTCGGGGTACTCCTGCATGCTTACAACGTCGGCTTCGGCATTGTAGTAAGCCTCGGAAAACAAAATATCATTCTTAACGGCACTTACCTTGCCGAATGCGGTTTTATTTGCCGCATGAGTCACCTCATCGCCAAGACGAACATTGTCCGTCAGCGATGCATCTACATAGTCGATCTGCACCGTGTACTCCAGAACGACCTGTTTTTCGGTTCCGCCAAAAGTATTCAGCGAAAACGGGTCCAGCAAGAAAAACACACAAAACACAATGAGAATGACTGCAAGGATAAACACAAGGTCAACCAGGTTAAACACTCCCCTTTTGCGTTTTACCGCTCCAAATCCGCCTGTTCTTTCTTCCATATTAAACACCTTTCTCACAGTGACTCGGTGCTGATCTCAATTGCCGAGGAATACTGTGTATTATTTTCGTAATGATAGGCTCTCTCCTGCTCATCAAAGCCGCATTTGACTGCTGTGCATACCAACGCAACCGTGGTCCAAAATGCAAGGAAAATACGGTAGCTATAGAAAATATGATCGGTAACGCCCATTACCAGCATAGCCGCCGTGGCTGCAAGTCCCGCTATCACAAGCACTCGCTCCTCTTGATTTTTTACCCGAAGTAGGTATTCAAAGCAATTTTGCACAAACAGGAAAATGATCAACAGGAACAAAAGCAAGCCCGGAACACCAAGCTCTGTCAAAAGCTGCAAATAAAGGCTGTGGGCATGCTCAATGATCTCAACACCCGCAAGTGCCACCGACGGGTATACCGCTTCAAATGCCGCTGTTCCTACACCAATACCGCTCCACCATGTTTTTTTGAGCAGTTCAAACACGCCATACCATGCCGAAATGCGATAAGAGATTGAGGTCTCCGTCAAATTCCCGATGCTGAGAAAACGATTGGAAACCGTACTCGGAACCAACTGCAAAAGCAAAGGCGACGCCACGCCAATCTCCAAAAACACAAGCCATGATTTATGGGAAAGAATAACAAAGAACAAAAATACCCCAATAAGAATTCCAAGCCATGCGCCGCGGCTCCATGTGAACAAAAGACAAACAAGTTCCAAAAGCAGTGCCAATCCGAAAATCATTTTGTCACGCACGCTTCCCTTTCTCAAAAAACAAGCAAGCGTAAACGGGATCAGTATCAAAAGATATTCCGCAAACACATTGGGATTTTCAAAAACAGATACGATACGGGTGCTTATCCCTGCAAACATTTCGCTGTTGAGCCAAGAGCTGTTTGCCGTACCCGTAAAGATCTGTACCACGCCGATCAAACAGGCAACCACCCCCGAAAGCACCCCTGCCTTCACCGAGCGCCACACCCATTCCCGTGTCCGAATCAGATTGACCACAGGAAAGTATGCCAAAAGGAAGATCACATACATAAGTGCCGAATGAAAAGATCTCAAACCGCCGCCTGTTATTATTCCACCCATGAAGTATACGATGGAAAACAAAAGTATCGGATAATCAATCAAATGCATACGGAAGGGGCGTTTACCCCGAACCAGCTTGACCAGATAACTGATACCGGTCGTAAGCACGACAAGTGCCAAAATGATGGAGGCATGCTCAAAAAAGCCGACAAGCGGTAAGAGCATCATCCATCCAACCACGCCGATCTCAGGGTGTCTGAAAATGACCAACGCGCCAACCATCGCCACAATGGCGACAACATAACATATCGGGTTTACAAACCATGTAAGAATACCAAGCGACATGCCGAAAAAAGTCATGACAGGGTATCGGTTTGGATATACAAGCGTTTGGGTAAAGCCATCCCTTGGCAAGCCAAGACCCTCAAAAAGGATCGGGGAGAGCAGCTTGCTTTGAACCATCGCCTCGGCAAGCGTATCCCCCGAAGCCACAAGCGGCAGAGAAACAAACAGTATGACCGCCGAAACCAAAAAACTGCTCAGATCTGCCTTTGAAGACGGAAACGCAAAAAATCGAACCAAAAAGGCTATCATGCCATACCCACCGAGCGACAAAAAGAACGCGCCGTAGGTCTTGAGCTTTCTGTATATCACCGAAGAAACAAGCCGTTCCGCAAGAGCGAAGAAAAGACTGTTTTCAAAGGACCGTGCCATGGCAATTTTCATTTTCCCCGTAACACTGTCTGTGATCTTTGCATTTTTTATGCGCGAGAAAAGGTAGCTTTGGTTCAAAAGCTTTTCTTCCTCAGTATAAGAGGTGAACAGCTTTCCGAAAAAGCCGTTTATCAAAAGGGTATATATTTTAACGATCAGCGAAGACAGTTTGGTTAATATCACACTGTTCGCCGTTTTACTCGGTACTTTCTTCAACTGCCGTTTCCCCCTTTCGCACAAGAAGCTCTGGACGTTTTTGACGCGTTAGTTCAAGTGCCCTCTGCTCTCGCCATTTATCAATATTTTCATGGTGTCCCGAGATCAAGACCTCGGGCACACAAACCCCATGAAATTCAAAAGGTCTTGTATACTGCGGATACTCCAGAAGCCCATCGGAAAAGCTTTCCTTTTCAAAACACTCCTTATCCGCCAAAACCCCGTCGGTCAGTCTTGCCACGGCATCCACCAGAATACATGCAGGGATCTCCCCGCCCGTCAGAACATAGTCGCCGATAGAGATCTCCTCATCAACGATCTCATCGATAATACGGTAATCGACACCCTCATAGTGTCCGCACAAAATGATCAACTGATCATAGCACGCAAGCTCCGCCGCCTTTTTCTGCGTCAGCACCTTGCCCTGCGGTGACATATATATCACACGTCTTTTTGATCCTTCGCTTACTTCGCTGTCTTTTCGTATCGCCTCATAGCAATCATAGATCGGAGGCGCCATCATCAGCATGCCCTTACCGCCGCCGTACGGCGTATCGTCCACACGGCGATGCTTGTCCGTAGAATAGTCGCGTATGTTGTGTGCCTTTACCGTAATGGCACCGTTCTTTTGCGCCCGTCCGATGATGCTTTCCTGCAGTACGTATTCCACAAGCTCGGGAAAGAGCGTCATAATATCAAATCTCATATTTTCACTCCAAAAACATCAATCAAACATACCCTCGATCGGTCTGACAAAAATTCCGTTTTGATCATCCACACGCTTGACAAATTCTTTGACCGCAGGCATCATGCGCTCGCCCTTCGGCGTATCTATGACGTAAATGTCCGAAGCACCGCGGTTGATCACCTCTCTGAGCTTGCCGTACTCCTCGCCCGTTCCGTCATCTATCACGGAAAGTCCGATAAGATCGGTAATAAAGCAAGCACCTTCCTTCAAATGAAAATCCTCTCTCGCGGCATACAACGTCCGACCTTTGAGGGCTGCGGCACTGTCAACGTCCGATATTCCTTCCAGCCCAACGATCACAAGCTGCTTAAAGACCGAGGCACGCACCACGCGGTAACGGACAAAATCCTGTCCGTTTTTCAAAAACACGCAAGGAAGTGCGGCAAATACCTCGGGCGAATCGCACCACGGCTCCACCTTGATCTCTCCCTTAATACCATGAGTATTGACGATTTTTCCGCACTCCAGATAAGGGCTTTTCATATATTTACCATCCTATATTTTTTCTTTCTATATAGTATACCACATTTTTCCTCCAAATGCAACCACCGCGCCCGATTTTTTACATTTTGACGGGAAATTCCGCATTTCCCAAAAATATTTACAAATACCTCTTGCAATTTAGCAGGTTTTAAGCTATAATAAGCTATCAATATAAAATTATCGGAGGACACTATGTTTAGATTTCTTGAAGCGGCTGCTGAAAGCCCCAATCCTATGAGCAACATGATAACCATCGGTATGTTGGTGGTTATGTTCGTTTTGGTTTATTTCTTTATGATCCGCCCCCAAAAAAAGCAGGAAAAAGAAGTAAACAGCATGCGTAACGCCCTTGTTGTGGGTGATGAGATCACCACCATTGGCGGCATCATCGGCAAGATCGTCAGCATCAAGGACGAAACGTTGGTTCTGGAGACCAGCCGCGACGGCACAAAGATCCGTATTCTCAAGAGTGCAGTCCGTTGCGTGGACGTTCACGCTGAGGACGCACAAAACTGAATTTCATTCATAAAACCGCCTTCGTTTGAATATAGTGAATTGAAACTATATTCAGCGGAGGCTTTTATGAACATCGGAAACAATAAAAAACGCAGACACAAAACTCTTTGCGATTCATTGCCCAAAACAAGCGCAAAAGGCATATTGCCCTCTGTTGTGCGGGGATACCTTGTCTCGCTTGGCATCGGTACGGGTATGACGCTGCTTTGTTCGGCGATGCTCTATTCCCTGTCCGATCCCACACGCTTTGTCACACCTGCAGCTTTTTGCGTTTTATACGTTTCCGCCTTGCTCGGCGGATTTCTGTCAGCAAAATTCAACCGCGGCTCTGCGCTTCTTTGCGGTGCCTTGTACGCGGTATTTATGCTTGGAACCATGACTTTAGTCTCTCTGTTTTTTGGCGGCGGTCATTCGGCTGACTATCCACTGACGTCTGCAGTCGGCTTTCGTGCCATTGCCGTGGCGATCGCCATTGTCGGTGCCATGATCGGCTCTCACCAAAAGCCCAAGAAAAGAAGGAAAAAATAAAAACAAGAATTGTCTATTATGCTTTACACACTGAAAACAAACGGAAAGAAATATGCCTATGACAGTGCAAGCGGCGCGGTTCTGCCTTTGAACTCCCTTCAGATGAAGATGCTGGGTGCCATCGTTCCGCCCGTTGAGCCGACAAGCCTCACCGCCCTTCGCTACGAGCTTGCCAAATATGATTCGAGTGAGGTGTCCGACACCTTTGA
This sequence comes from Eubacteriales bacterium, assembly GCA_045587785.1. Taxonomy (GTDB): domain Bacteria; phylum Bacillota; class Clostridia; order Oscillospirales; family CAG-272; genus RGIG8775. Next base: position 12,357 of record JAZNDA010000069.1, read on the forward strand.
GGAAATTTATGAGCTTTGTAAAAAGGGTGTGCTTTACGCAAAGGAGGACGGCACGGTCCGTCTCTGTGCATCGGGCGAGTACGCCTGCGACTCCGAGGAACTTGCACTGGAGCTTCTCAAGCTCGCTTTTGACGGCAAAGTGTCGGTCAAGTTTGAAACGGTAAACGGCGATTTTTCCGAGATCGCCAAAAAAGCCGCCGAGCAGACGGGTGCCAACTGATAACAATAAATAAAATCAAACAATCAATAAAAAACTCCTATGGCATGTACATCTGCCATAGGAGTTTTTTGTGTTAAAGAGATAATTAATAGTAGTATTATTTGAACTCGGGTTTTAAAGCAACGGGGGATTTTCCCGTGAATTCAAATTTTCCGAAGATTCCGTCAACAAACGCTCTCATCGTGCTGGCATCGTGGGAATATGCATTGATGTAGGTTCCTACGTTTTCAAAATAATTATAATAGATCGAAGGAATACCGAAGGAAACGACTACCGATTTTTCAGCACCAAAAGACAAACGGTGAAACAGCGTATTCAGATCCTTTTTCGTTGAGAACCACGGTATTTTTCCGAAATCGCCCGTAAGCAGGCAAGCATAGATGATCATATCGTTGGTTTCGGCTATTTCCTTAAGCGTTTCCTTTGAGTCTATACCGTCATAGATGCTTGCGTTTACGTCATATGATGCAAACGCGTCAACCAAAGCCCCCAGTTCGGTCGCAAATTTCTCCTCGGGAGAGATGGTAATGATAGCGGCGTTTTTCACTTTCTTGGGATCAAAGGGAATGGTTTTGTTGGTGATAAGGGTGATGCCCTTTTTAGCCAACTCATAGTTTACCGCTTCAAAATCACGGTTTTCTTCCTCTGTCAAGGGAGGCTCGATCTGAATTCCGTTAAACAGACCTAATTTTTCTTTGAGTCTCAGTACGCGTCTGACAGCCTGATTTATCCTCTCCTCAGATACTCTTCCGTCCTTAACTGCCTTTTCCACTATGTCTATGTAATCGCCGCGGCAGAACAGAATGATATCATTGCCCGCATTCAAAGCGTTGATATACAGGTCATCGCGGACGTAAGCCGACCCCAAAGCGCTCATTCCGATGTCATCGGTAATGATGATTCCATCATAACCCAGATATTCTCTGGCAAGATCGAGAACGTTTTTGGAGACGGAGGACGGAATATATCCTCCGTTTGAAGTGCGTCCGGGCTCTACTGCCGGGAAAGCTTGGTGGTCTACCATAAAGCCCTCTGCACCGCAATCCATAGCTGTTCTCCATATTTCTCCACAACGCTCTTTCCATTCTTCAAGTGTAGCCGTGTTCATGGTGTTGGCGATGTGCGCGTCACGGTAGTCCTTGCTGGCGTTGGTCGGAAAATGCTTTGCGCATGTGGCAATGCCCGCATCGTGACAACCCTTGATAATGGAGGGTATCAAGGATATGATCTTATTGGGATCATCAGAAATGCTACGTACACCGGAAAAAGTGAAAAAGTTGCTTATAACGTCAACAACAGGACCTAAGACCCAGTTGATTCCGCAGCGCTTCAACTCCTTGGCGTAGTAGTACGTACGCTTGTACGTCAGATCCTTTGCCTGCGCGGCACCCAAAAGCGGATTGTTGGCCATAATGTGAAGTTCTTCACTCAAGTAGTAAGCACCTCGCTCGGCATCGCAAGAGATCAAAAGCGGGATCTTTGCCATTTCGCTCGCCTTTTTATAGGCGTCTGCTGCCGCCTCTGGCGTGGAGAAGATATTACCGTCAGTATCCACCATGTTATAAACGTACATGCCTGCATAGGGATTCTTTACAAAGTAATCTCCGTATCCTTCATAATTCTTAATCTCTCTTTGAAGCATAGCAGGACTTGGGATGGCTGTCTGTCCGATCTTTTCTCGGAGTGTCATTTCAGATAAAATTTTTTCTATCATTTTCATTCCCCTTTCTTGCCGCTTTTTGCGGTTTCTTGTTTGTCATTATAGCACCAACCGTAAGTGATGTCAATACTTTTTCCAATTTTTTGTACGTCAATATTTACCACAGTATCCGCTGTCATTTCGCCCTGTGTCTCTACCTCGCCCGCACAAGAGCCAAGACAAAGCAAAAACACAAGCAAGATGTTGCCGACTAAAAGCACACGCTTCATATAACGTGTCCTTCGACAGCTCAAAATTCGATTTTTGCCGCAATATAGTCCTTAAGCTCAGAGATCGGAATTCTCACCTGCTCCATGGTATCACGGTCACGAACAGTTACGCAATTGTCGGTCTCGGAATCAAAGTCATAGGTAATGCAAAGAGGGGTACCCACTTCGTCCTGACGGCGGTATCTCTTACCGAGAGATCCTGCCTCGTCAAAGTCTACGCTAAAGTACTTGGAAAGCTCGGTGTAGATCTCGTCAGCCTTCTCGGACAGCTTCTTGGAAAGCGGAAGCACAGCCGCCTTGATGGGTGCCAATGCGGGATGGAAATGCATCACCACACGCACGTCATTCTTCTCGGCATCCACAATCTCCTCGTCATACGCGTCGCAAAGAACCGAAAGAACGGTTCTCTCCACACCAAGGCTGGGCTCCACAACGTAAGGGATATAATGCTCGTTTGTCTCGGGGTCGAAATAAGTCATATCCTTGCCCGAAACGGTTTGATGCTGTGTCAGGTCATAGTCGGTACGGTCAGCCACGCCCCAAAGCTCGCCCCAGCCGAACGGGAACAAAAACTCGAAGTCTGTGGTCGCCTTGGAATAGAAGCAAAGCTCCTCGGGATCATGGTCGCGAAGGCGAATGTTTTCATCCTTCAGACCGATGGCAAGCAACCAATTGTGGCAGAAAGTACGCCAATAATTAAACCACTCAAGGTCGGTACCCGGCTTGCAGAAGAACTCAAGCTCCATTTGCACAAACTCACGCACACGGAAAATGAAGTTACCGGGTGTGATCTCGTTTCTGAAGGATTTACCGATCTGCGCAATACCGAAAGGAAGCTTTTTACGGGTGGTACGCTGGGTGCTCACAAAGTTGGTGAAAATACCCTGCGCCGTCTCGGGACGGAGATATACGGTGTTTTTAGCATCCTCGGTTACGCCCTGGAAGGTCTTGAACATAAGATTAAACTGACGGATGTCGGTAAAGTTATGCTTTCCGCAGGTGGGGCAAAGAATATTGTGCTCCTCAACGAACGCCTTCATTTCTTCATGGGTATAAGCATCAATGGGCTTAGAAAGCGTAAAGCCGTTCTCCGCGCACCAATCCTCGATCAGCTTGTCCGCACGGAAACGCTCGTGACATTCGCGGCAGTCCATCAACGGGTCGGAAAAGCCTGCCAAGTGTCCGCTTGCCACCCAAGTCTGGGGATTCATCAGAATAGCGGCATCCAAACCGACGTTATAGCGGTTCTCCTGAACGAATTTCTTCCACCATGCACGCTTGACGTTATTTTTCAGTTCAACGCCAAGAGGTCCGTAATCCCATGTATTGGCAAGACCGCCGTAAATTTCAGAGCCGGGGAAGATAAAACCGCGGTTTTTGCAAAGCGCCACGATTTTTTCCATTGTTTTTTCGGTGTTTTTCATGATTCTCTCCTAATTTATGTATTTATTTTTTTATTTCCAAAGCCCCGAAGGCTTCAATAGACTTTTTGGTATCGATCAAACGGATCTCCTCAGTGACATCCACAACAAGCGGACGCTCCTCGATCTCAAAACCGTGCGTCTGCTCTCCGAGAACTGTTGGCAGTATTTCCGCAACATCCAGATATCTGACCGTGTCCTCTTTCATGGCATCGGGCATGCACAAGCGGGCATCCTTCACTCTGTCCATAGGCACGTCATAACCCGTAAGGGCAGCAAAGATCTCGGTCAACTCCTGTACGCCGTAGCTTGCGTAAAGAGAGCTGACATAAAACAGTGATCCCTGTCGCTCTATCAGATCCTCGCCCTCAAGATGCGTGACCAATATTCTTTTGCCTGCCATATCCACACGGGCAAGCAAAGCAAAATCAAGCACGGTTCCATCCTTTTCATGGCAATAGAACAGATAGCTTTGATATTCACTTCTTGCCTCCCATGCAAGCATTGCCTGTTCTTCCGTCAACCCATGTACCTTCTCAGATGCAACAAAGCTTCCGAATACACCCGAGCAAACAACTGTCATCAACACCGCGAAAACCGCAATTGAAACACCAAACGAGAGAAAAAAGCTTTTCCATGATATATGCATATATTTCTCCCCTTTCTCTCATTTGACATCCGTATCGCACATCTTGGCTATTATACCATATTTTATCTGATATTTCAAGTGTTATTTGCCTGCAATACTAACATTTTTCAAAAATACATCGGGTGCGGCGACTGCACGGAACACCCCTGGGACACCCACAGTGACCGTATCGGACAGATCCTCAATATTTTTGAGAAGCTCATAAAAGTTACCCGCAACCGTAAATGACTTGACAGGCGCGCCAAGCTTTCCGTCCTCAATAAGGAAGCCTGCACTTTCTATGGAAAAGTCACCCGTCACCGCATTCGCACCCGCATGAAGTCCTTTGAGCTGTGTAATATACACACCGCCCTCCGCCTTAGCAAGCAGATCATCAAAAGAGGTTTTCCCTGCCTCGATACCAAAATAGTACGGCGAGATCACGGTAGCCGAGGCATATCCTGCCTTGGACGCGTTGGCGGTTGTTTTTTTACCCATTGCCGCCGCTGTGGATAGATCGTAGAGAAGTGTGTTTAAAACGCCGTTTGCTATGATGTTTTTTGTCTCAGTCGGGACGCCTTCTGCATCAAATGCAGTCTTAGCGACCAGAAGATCGGAATATGGATCATCCACAAGCGTAATGTTATCCGCGGCGATCTTCTCCCCTTCCTTGCCGCCAAGCAAAGAAAGTCCAAGCCTAGCGTTCTTAGCAGAAAAGACACTCAAAAAGGTATCCAGCAAGACCGACATTTGTTTTCCGCTGATTATGGCGGGATAGCTTCCGCTTTCCAGCTCCTTAGCTCCAAGCTTTGAGAGTGCCGAGCTTACCGCCTTTTTAGACAGCTTATCCGAGTGGTTAAAGGTATCTCCAAAGCAGTAATCATAATCCTCCTCGGATTCGCCATCCTTATTTATGACCGCACTGACGACCGAGGTATAGACCGACGCCTCCTTGTGCAGGGAAAGTCCATAGGAGTTATACATATCCACCGACATTTCCGAGGCACCAACCGAGCTTTCTGTACCGTCCGACACATATTCGCTCTGCTTATAGGTGTTTTCCTGCAGATCAAGTGCCAGTCGTTTTAGGTCAGCGGCTGACGGCATAGGCAGTTTTTTGTTATGCACCTCGCGATAAACGGGCGAGCCTTCCAACAGTATCGCAGGCTCATCGCTTTCAATATACGCCGCATTTTCTGCCGCCTTGACAACAAGCGCACGCAATTCATCCTCCGTGATCTTCTCGCAAGAAGCATACCCGAATTTTTGTCCGACAAGGCATCTGAAGCAAAGACCGATGGAGTTTTCACTGCTGAAAGAACTGATCTGGTGCTGAAACGTCTCGGCAGACACGCTGTTATTCTTGGAATAATAAACGTCATAATGCTCAATGTCGTTTTGTTTTGCGGCATCCGCTATGATTTGTTTGATCTGTGAAAATTCCATTTGCCTATCTACCTCCAACCGTAATCTCTGACACACGGATCAAGGGCTGACCGACATCCGTAGGCACCGAACCGCTGGACGAGCCGCACATGCCCTGCCCTCTGTCCAGATTTTGCCCCACCATATCAATATCCATTAAGATCTTTGAGCCATTACCGATGAGAGATGCCCCACGCACAGGCTCACAAATCTTTCCGTTCCTGACAATATACCCTTCACTGACAGCAAAGTTAAAATCACCCGTCAAGGGGTTAACCGAGCCGCCACCCATCTTTTTGGCATAAAGTCCGTATTCGATCGAAGCTATGATATCCTCATTTTTATCGGGTCCGTTATCAATAAAGGTATTGGTCATACGGGAGGTCGGCTCATAGTGATAGTCCTGTCTGCGGCTGTTTCCGCTCATGGGCATGCCCATGCGGCGTGAGCCGAGGCGGTCGATCATATACTGCTTTAAGATTCCGTTTTCGATCAGAACGTTGCGCGCCGTGGGATTTCCCTCGTCATCGATATTGACCGAGCCCCACGCCCCTTTGATGGTTCCGTCATCTATAGCAGTCACTTTTTCATTTGCTATCTTTTGTCCGAGCCTGCCGCACATTTGTGAGGTGCCCGTTCCTACCGAAGTCGCTTCAAGTGAATGCCCGCACGCCTCATGGAAAATAACGCCGCCAAAGCCGTTTTCAATGGCTACAGGCATACGACCTGCCGGACAATAGTCTGCCCCAAGATTGACCATAGCATGGCGCGACGCCTCGGTGCCGATATCCTCCGGTTTAAAAAGCTCAAACATCTCAAGTCCTGCGCCGCACCCCGGAGAGCAGGAACCCGATTGATTTTCGCCCTTATCCGATGCCACAGAGGACACTGCCATTCTGGTTCTTATATGTCTATCCGAGGTGAACAATTCCTCAGTATTGGCGATCCATATAGTACGGTCAGCAAGAGCCAGCGCTCCCTGCACCTGAGAAATATGCGGATCATAATTTTTAGCGGCATAGCAACCTGCTTTGAGGAGGTCAGTCTTGATACTCATATCCGCGCCAACGGGTTCGATCCTCACCTGATGAATATTGGGAAATATCCTCTCGGACAAACGGACGCTTACCTCCGCCTTACTATCCCATATCACGTCTGCAACACGCGCGGCGCAACCCAAAAGCCCCTCACGACTTAAGTCACACGTGGAGGCATACACGGTGGACGTGCCCTTAAAAGCGCGAACACCCACACCGCTTATCACATTGTCGGTTATTTTCTCGATCTTACCGTCCACCAGGTGAAGGCTTTGTGTTCTTGTCAGCTCACAAAATATCTCGGCAAAATCCGCACCGCTGGACATGGCTTTTGCCAGCACCGCACCTGCTGTATTTTTATTCAGCATATCTTATTCCTCTCGCAAGTACTTTCCTATAGTATATTTCGTAGCCTTCTATCCCATTCAGTCATTCAGTCTCTCGCCAAGGATCTGGCGGTATTTTTGATAAAAGCTTTCAAAATAATCCCCGTCAAGCGCATCTCTGATCTTTTGTGTCAGATCGTTATAAAAATAGATATTATGTGTCACAGCAAGTCTCATGCCAAGCGATTCCTTGGCTTTGAGCAAATGACGGATATACGCGCGACTATAATTTCGGCACGCGGGGCATCCGCAGTTGCTATCCACAGCTCTGGCATCCTTGGCATACTTTTCGTTCATGATATTCATTTTGCCATTCCACGTGAAAAGATTTCCGTGTCTGGCATTGCGGCTTGGCATCACGCAGTCAAAAAAGTCTACACCATAATGTACACCTTCCAGAATATTGCAAGGCGTACCCACGCCCATCAAGTATCTCGGCTTTTCCGTGGGCATATAAGGCTCTACTGCATCGATAATACGATACATATCCTCAGTGGATTCCCCCACCGAAAGACCGCCGATGGCATAACCATTCAGATCCAGCTTGGCGATCTCCTTCATATGCTCGATTCTGAGATCCTCGTACACGCCGCCTTGGTTGATACCGAACAGCATCTGATCGCGATTGATCGTCTCGGGCAAAGAGTTGAGACGCGCCATTTCCGCCTTACAGCGAACCAGCCATCTTGTCGTTCTCTCACACGAGCTTTTTACGTATTCATACGGCGCGGGGTTTTCAATGCATTCGCCAAACGCCATGGCAATGGTAGACGCCAGATGCGACTGGATCTGCATACTCTCCTCGGGTCCCATGAAAATTCGCTTCCCATCTATATGCGAGGCAAAGGTAACGCCTTCCTCGGATATTTTGCGGAGTACAGACAACGAAAACACCTGGAAGCCGCCGCTGTCGGTCAGAATGGGCTTATCCCAATTCATGAATTTATGAAGTCCGCCCAGCTCATATATCAGCTTGTCCCCAGGGCGCACGTGCAGATGGTAGGTGTTGGAAAGCTCCACCTTGCAGTTCATTTCTTCCAGTTCCTTAGTCGAAACGCCTCCCTTGATCGCCGCGCAGGTTCCCACGTTCATAAATACGGGCGTGGGAATATCCCCGTGAACGGTGTGAAGCGCGCCGCGTCTGGCACGTCCGTCCTTTTTTATCAGTTCAAATGTATTTTTCTTATCCATGGTTTCCCTTGGTCATTTCCTTTCAAATTGCTTATCCATCGAATTTTTTGTCATTTCCACCGCAACGGGTCTGCCGTGAGGGCAAAAGGTAATATCGGGCATTTTCATCAGTTTATCCACCAGCCATCTGATATGCCCAACGGGATATTCTCTGCCCGCTTTGATCGCCGCCTTACAGGATGCCTGATACAGCGCACGCTCAAATACCAGCCTCCTTGAGACCTCCACACTTCCCGTTTCGCTCAAAATGCGATCGGCAATGGCGATAAACATATCGCATACAGCTTCACTGTCCACACTGCCGGGGATAGCGGTAATTTCGGCGGAATGCTTTCTAAGGGTGAACAAAAAACCGATCTTTTCAATTTCCGCCCGATATTCTTCGAGCGCCGTTACCTCATCCGTGGTCAACATAACCTCGATCGGAAGCATGAGCAGCTGAGACGACGCCTCCGCTTTTGCCAAGTGCGAGCGAAGCTCCTCAAACAAAATGCGTTCATGTGCCGCGTGCTTGTCTATCATGATCATTTTATCATCGCATTCCACAAGCACGTACGAATGAAACACCTCGCCCACAATGCGATAGTCTCGGGACCCCTGTGTCGGCTCTTTATCTGTCGCGGATGTCGGCATTGCCTCCTCTGTGGGTTGCGGTAAAACAGTCGGTTCGCTTTTCGGATTTGCCTCATATACGGGAGGTGCATCCTCATTGCCGGACATATTCAAGGGAGCAACAGCCGCCTTTTCGTCTGAAACGGGCTGTGCAACATTTTCGATCTTCTTTACCTCTATCTTGCTTGATTCTGTTTTGGCAGATACCGCCATCTTGGGGGGCTCGGTTCTTTCGGGAACTTTAGGCGTAATCTGCGCCTTTCCAAACGCACCGTCAAACGAGATCTGAAGGTTGGGATAGCTTTTTTTCAGATCCTCTACAGGCATAAAGGCATTGGATACATTTTGTTTTTTTGGCTCGGCGTTTTTTGGCTTTTCGAACTGAAAATCGGGACGTGAAATATCGTCCTCCAGTGCCGAACGAACCGTGTAATATACCGCGTCAAACACGGGCTTTTCATTGGAGAATTTGACCTCAAGTTTGGCAGGGTGCACGTTGACGTCCACCGCACGCGGGCTGACTTCAATATTCAAAACACAGCAAGGATATTTTTCACTGGGAATATAAGAGCTGTACGCCTGCTCCAGAGCCGCAGATGCGGTCTTGCTCTTGACATAGCGTCCGTTGATAAAGAAATTCTGAAAATTTCGGTTAGACTTGAAGTTATCCGAACGGCCGATAAAGCCGCTCACCTTCACGCCGTCGATCTCGGCATTTGTCTCGATCAGCTTTGTGGCAAACTCTCTGCCGAAGATCGAATAAATGGTGTTTTTCAAATTGCCGTCACCCGTGGTCTCGAACTTCACCGAACCGTCCTGTATCATTTTAAAAGCGATCCCGGGCTGAGACAGTGCCACCCGTTCAACGATCACACTGACAGCCGCCGCCTCTGTCACGTCTCTCTTCAAAAACTTACGGCGTGCGGGGACGTTAGCAAACAGATCCTCCACGATCACCGTCGTACCCGTGGCGCACGCTCTCTCAGTCAGCGACACCATATTACCCGCGCTGACTTCCAGCATGGCACCGTACTGTGCCTCTGCGGTCTTAGAGATAATTCTCATGTTGGACACCGACGCAATGGCGGCAAGCGCCTCGCCTCTGAAGCCAAGTGTACCCACACTTTCAAGATCCTCTGCGGTCTTGATCTTACTGGTGGCGTGACGGCGAATGGCAATAGGAAGCTCGTCGGGCTCCATACCGCATCCGTTATCGCAAACGCGCATAAAGGTTATGCCGCCGTTTTGTATTTCCACCGTAATGCGGTTTGCCCCCGAGTCAATGGCATTTTCCACCAATTCCTTGACAGCGGACGCAGGGCGGTCCACCACCTCGCCTGCCGCGATCAGATTGGCAACGGCAAAAGACAGGACGTTAATTTTTCCCATAAGCTTCCCTCCTTTTGGTTTATATTTAGCTTAGGGTGACAGTAGATATCCGAACCCGTTTATAAAAGGCATATTTTGTGCCGTTCATCGTCAAAAAGCCTTGGAATATTCGTATATTCCTTCGACTTTTTTCCTCGCCCGGCGCAAAATCTGCGCTTTTATAAATTCTTCGAACTGTCACTCAGTTATTTTGAGTGATTTTTGTGTTTGCCTTGCGAAGCAAGGTAAGACCTTGCGAGGAAGGCAGGCGCAAAAAGCGCCAAAAAGAACAAGTGACAGCGAGTTCGTATATCTACTGTCACCCTAGTGATCCAGTCGTTTTTTCAGATCAAACAGAAATGTCAGTGCCTCAAGCGGTGACATGGTATTGATATCGGTGGCGCGAAGCTCATTTATGATCTGCTCTTCCAAGCAGTCCTCCACCGAGATCTGATTTTCGTTTTCATCGGGCAGTATATCTCTGTCGGTCACCACAAGATTTTTTGCACTCTTTTCCACCACGGCAAGAATTTCTCTGGCGCGTCTTATGACCTCACTCGGGATGCCCGCAAGCTTAGCCACCTCAATACCGTAGCTGTCATCAGTGGAGCCGCGCACGATCTTACGAAGAAAGGTAATACTGTCACCGCGTTTTTTGGCGGCAATATTGTAATTGACGATGCCGTCAAATTCATCCTCCAGCGACGTGAGTTCATGATAGTGCGTGGCAAACAGTGTTTTGGCACCGATCTTTTTGCCCGAGGTATATTCCACGATGGCACGCGCGATGCTCATGCCGTCAAAAGTTGAAGTCCCGCGCCCGACCTCATCATAAATGATAAGACTTCTCTTGGTGGCGTTTTTGAGAATATATGCCACCTCATTCATTTCCAGCATAAAGGTAGACTGACCCGAAGCCAGATCGTCCGATGCACCCACACGGGTAAACACCTTGTCCACCACACCGATCCTTGCGTCATCGGCAGGAACAAACGAGCCGATCTGTGCCATGATCACAATGAGTGCCACTTGACGCATATATGTAGACTTACCCGCCATATTGGGACCCGTGATCAGCATCATGCGGTTGCGGTCGGTATCAAGCAGCACGTCGTTGGGAACAAAATACGAGTCCTTGACAAACTGCTCCACAACGGGATGACGTCCGTCGCGGATGTCGATGACATCCGTCACATCCACCTCGGGGCGCACATATTGATTGCGCACGGC
>JAZNDA010000070.1:0-17231 GCA_045587785.1 Eubacteriales bacterium
AAAAGCGTGATGTTCTTAGCGGAGAAAACACTAACAACAAAAATTGGACCGCAGAAAACAAATAATAAGCCCCGACAGATTTTCAATATCTGTCGGGGTTACATTATTGTATCACTTTAGTTTTTATTTCATTGCAAAAATATTCGAAATTTTCTTTTTGCTTTTCGATTTGATACGCTTTTAACGGCACTCTTAATTTACAAGATTTTCCTTCTGTAAATTTGATTTTTACTATGTATTGTTTGGGGAAAAAGCTTTTTCTAATTTTAACTTTTTAATATCCAAAGGCACCTTGATGGTATATGATACTTCTTTGCCGGAAAAAGTAAGAATTGCACCCAATAGGTTTTGATCTGACAATCCCCAATACCCTGAATAAAAATTTGTTCCTTGTAACAAGATTGCAAAAAAGGAACAATTTAGGGCTTCTCCTATATCCAATAAATCTGTTAATGACTTGGTCATCAATTTTTGATAATACATAAGTATCTCCTTTTTATCGCAAGTTTCGCATTTGTATTACAAATGCTTCGGGCAAAGCCCATACCCCTAAGATTGCATGTATCCAAAGGCTCCCTCCGGGAGGGAGCTGTCAGCGAAGCTGACTGAGGGAGAGTGCGTAACAAGAAAGATACTACAACCCTAAAGTCACGCAGGCTCCTTCCGTCACGCTTCGCGTGCCACCTTCCTCCCGGAGGAAGGCTTTTCGTTATCCCCATTATATCACAAATCGGCAGAGAAAGCAATCCCTCTGCCGATATTTGTGCCCGCCAATTCTCCGTTAAGAACAACAGAGAAAAGGCGGCACTTTTGTTTTTTTGAACGATGTGTTCCGCCCCAGCGGAACACATCATATCACTTTGCGTCAAAGGCGCAATATATCACTATGGCGAAGCCATAATATCACTCCTTACAAATACCTAAAATCAAAAGCAAACGGGCAAGAGCAACAGCACAAGTGCGGCGCAGATAACGGCTTGCGAAAAGCGCATCATAAAATAAGGGTGGTAGGAAAGCTGTCTGCCGTCGCAAAGCGTCATCAGCTGCAGATGCACCGAAAGCCCAGACCAGCCGACTGCAAGCGCGCATAAAACGGCGGATATTGTTTTGGGATCGAAAGCAGCAGCGGCACTTACGCCCGAGGTCATCTCGAAAAAACCGTAGAGAAGGATGCGGATGATCGATGGTGCCCCAAATCTGTCAAGCACGTGGGACAGACACCCAAGCACTGTCCCGAAAAAAAGGATATAGGCGCAGACCGAGATCATGGCGGAGCTTGCGGAGGCAACTGCCATGGTGACGGATGAGATGCCGACCGTCCGCACAGCGTATGGAGAAGTTCCCTTTTTGGGAACATCTTTTTTTCGTGTGCATATACCGACAAGCGCAGCACTTGTCATACTGCAAATCCAAAGCAGTATGCCGAAGCGCTTGCTTTGGTAGAGAGAACTGCCGACGGCGGATACCAAAAACGCAATGCTTGGAAGATTGCTAAAGCCAAGCAGACGTTCACATTCCTTCTTATCTATTATATTTCTGTCATAAAGCCCGACCGCCATGCGCGCACCCACGGGAAAGCCGCATACAAAACCGAGAAAAACAGTAGCCGCGCTTTGCCTTGTAATGCCGAACAGCGTGGCAATGGGCGCGCCCAGATGCTTACCAAACCACTGTGCAAAACCGCAAGACAGCAGTAACTCGGTGAATATCATAAAGGGAAAAAGCGCGGGAATAACGGTGGTCAGGCAAAGGGAGATGCCGCTTTGGATGCATCGGTTGGCGATCTCGGGATTTTTCAGAAGGAGAAGGATAAGGAAAATGATGATGAGGACATAGCCACCCGTTGCCGTCTTTTTGCGAAACCGAATAAGATTTCCCGTCATGCTTTTTTGCCTCCGTGCATAAAGTGAAATATATTATATGTGTACGGCGGAATGGGGCAACTTATTCCGAGAGGAGGCGGCTTTGAAAAAACAAAGAAAAGAAAGGCTTGCACAAAAAGAGAGCGACGGCATGAGGCAGTCGGTGGTTTTTGGCGGCACCACGGTTTTGTGGCAGGGCAGGAACAGACTGACCGTGGAGGGGGCGGAAAAAATAGGTTTTTTATCGTCCGAACGTATTTTGGTCCTTCTTGACAAGGACAGCCTGTCGGTGTGTGGCAAAAGGCTTATGTGTCTGTCCTTTCAAGGGAAAGTTCTGGTGATCGGCGGCAGGATCGATTCGCTTTCATATGGGGAGGAGAAGGTATGACGCTGTTTGGTTTTTTCGCAGGCGAGACGGTGTTTGCGGTGCAGGGCAAGGATGCTGCGAAAATTTTTAATCTTTGCCAAAAAGAGAGTATTCCGTACAGTAAAACCGCGTGGGACGGAGAGTGCTTCGTTATGTGCTGTACGGGGCGTTCCGTCTCGCGTCTGCTTGCTGTTTGCCGCGCGCAAAAAATACCGCTTGAGGTGAGAAAAAGAAGCGGCATTCCCGAGATGTTCAGACGGTATAAGAATAGGATAGGACTTTTCGTGGGGCTTTTTTTGTCTGCCGCCATATTTGTCATGTCGAGAGGGGTGATATGGAGCATCAGCATTGAGGGCAACGAGAGAGTGACCGAGACAAGGATCCTCACCCTGCTTGCTGAAAACGGCGTGGAGGTGGGGGCTTCGCTCAGAGGGCTTGACACCCATATAGCGGAGAGCAATATCCTTCTTGCTGAGAAGGACATTGCATGGATCACGCTCAACCGAAAAGGGACGTCGGTTTACGTGGAGGTCAGAGAGACCGAGCGTCCGTCACCGATGGCGACGGGGGCGGCGAATTTGGTGGCGGGCTTTGACGGGAAGATAGAGCGGATCGAGGTGTATGACGGTAACGTGGTCGTGGAGCCCATGGACGTGGTGAGAAAAGGAGAGCTGCTTGTCAGCGGTGTTTACGATGCGCCCATGGGCGGCGGTATACGGACAACACGCGCGAAGGGCGAGGTGTTTGCCAAGACAACACACGAATATACGGTCGAAATTCCTTTAAAATATGAGGAAAAAGTTTATACGGGAAGAGAATGGAGCGAAAAAACATTAAAAATTTTCGCAAAAGACATAAAAGTTTTCGTAAATACTGGAAATGTACCACCGAGTTGTGATATAATATGTTATGAGGATAGGCTTCGCTTTTTTGACGGAAAGGCACTTCCGCTGGGAATGCATACTAAACTCTACAGAGAGTATACGTATCAAACGGCAACGTTGGAGGCTGATACCGCCATGGCGTATGCGTTTGACAGTATGGAAAAGAGGCTTACGGCACTTTCGGAGGAGGCTGAACTGCTTGAAAAGACCTTTTGCTTTGAGCTGACCGATGAGGCGTATATTTTGAATTGCCGCGTCACCTGTGTACAAAACATTGCCGTGACGCAGGAAATAGAAATCGAAGGATAGTGGAGAATGGAGTTTTATGGCACAGAAAATATTGGAGATCAGCACGGGCGAGTTGACGTCTAAGCTGTTTGGAAGCTTTGACTGTCATGTCAGAATGATAGAGAACGCGTTTTCGGTGGACATCCGAAATCGGGAAACAGACGAGGGCAATGCCATCGTTATTGACGGAGATGAGAATGCAGTGAGCGACGCTCACCACGTGTTGTCGTATCTTAAGGAGATCGCACAGATCAATGACACGCTGGATGAACAGTCGGTGAGATACGTCATCGACATGGTGCGCGCAGGACACGCCGAGGAACTGGAACGGCTGGACGGAAGTATTTGCATTACGGGACGCGGCAAGCCGATCAAGGCAAAGACCGTGGGTCAGAAAAAATACGTGGAGTCAATCGAAAAGAACACCATCACGCTCGGCATAGGCCCTGCGGGAACGGGTAAGACCTTTTTGGCGGTGGCTATGGCGGTCAAGGCCCTGCGTGAAAAAAGAATGAGCCGCATTATTCTGACACGCCCTGCCATTGAAGCGGGCGAGAAGCTGGGCTTTTTACCGGGAGACCTGCAAAGTAAGATCGATCCTTATCTCAGACCCTTGTATGACGCACTGTATGAGATGATAGGAACCGAGGCGTACGCCCGCTTTGTGGAAAAGGGCACCATTGAGATCGCGCCGCTTGCGTACATGAGAGGCAGAACGCTGGATGATTCTTTTATTATTTTGGACGAGGCGCAGAATGCTACGCCCGAGCAGATGAAGATGTTTCTCACCCGTCTTGGCTTTAACTCCAAGATGGTCGTAACGGGAGATTTGACGCAAACCGACCTGCCCACGGGTCAAAAGAGCGGTCTTGCGGCGGCGGTTAAAATTCTCGGTGACATTGAGGACATTGCCATTCACCGCTTTACCGATCGCGACGTGGTGCGCCATAAGCTGGTGCAAAAGATCATTCTGGCTTATGAAAAGCATGAGCGCGAGGGTCAAAGGAGGGCAGAGGAAGAAAAGGAACGACATAGGAATCGTAACGAAGGGAGAACTACAAAATGAGACTGAAGGTATATTTTGAAAACGCACAGGACAAGCAGGAAGTACGCTATTCCTTGAAAATGCTTGTTCGCCGTGCAATAGAGGCAACATTGAAGTATGAGAGATTTGATGACGACTGTGAGGTGTCGGTGACCTTTACCGATAATGAAGCGATTCGTCAGATGAACAAAAAATTCAGAAATATCGACCGCGCTACCGACGTGCTGTCTTTCCCGCTGTTTGACGATGACGGCATGGATGGCCACGTTGCCGAGCTTGACTGTATGCTGGGAGACATCGTGCTGTCTCTTGAAAAGGCGAGCGAGCAAGCAAAGGAGTACGGACATAGCTTTGAGAGAGAAGCGGCATTTTTATGCGTACATTCGGTGCTTCATCTTTTGGGGTACGATCATGAGACCTCTGACGAGGATGATGCCGACATGCGCCGCCGTCAGAGCGAGATCGTGGACAGGCTTGGGCTTTCGGTAAAATAAAGGAGTAAGAAATATGAAAAAAACAGGATTTATTGCCATCGTCGGACGTCCGAACGTCGGAAAATCCACCCTTATGAATCAGATCCTTGGGGAGAAGGTTGCCATCGTATCCTCTAAGCCCCAAACCACGAGAAACCGTATTCTCGGCATATACACAAGAGATGAGGAGCAGTTTGTGTTTTTGGATACCCCAGGTATTCATACGCCCAAAAACCGCCTTGGCGAATATATGGTGGGCGCGGCGAATTCCTCGATGCACGATGCCGACGCCGTGGTGTTGGTGGTGGATGCGGGACGCGAGCCGTCAAAGGTGGAGGATGACGTTATCGAATATCTGAAGAAATCCAAAATTCCCTCGGTGCTTGCACTCAACAAGGTAGACCTTTATCAAAGGGATAAAATTGCGGAGACTATCACCGCGTATGCCGCCAAATACAGCTTTGATGCATTTGTTCCGATCTGCGCCAAAAACGGCGGGAAGGTGGACGAGCTTCTTGACGAATGTGCGAAATTTCTTGCGGAGTCCGAGTGGATGTTCCCCGATGATATGATCACCGACCAGCCCGAGCGTCAGATCGCTGCCGAGGTCATTCGTGAAAAGATACTCCGAACCACCGACCGAGAGGTGCCGCACGGTACGGCTGTTGTTATTGAAGAATTTTCGGATGAGGGAACGATGATCCGTATCCGCGCGGAGATCTTTTGCGAGAAGGAATCCCACAAAGGAATCCTTGTGGGCAAGGGCGGTGCCAACCTCAAGCTGATCGGCACGTATGCCAGAGAGGATCTTGAAAAGTTCTTTGGCACCAAGGTATATCTCAATCTTTGGGTGAAGGTCAAGGAAAACTGGAGAGACAGCGTAGGAATGGTGACCAACTTCGGTTACAATAAGAAGGAAGATCTGTGATCGGTATATTTTAATCAAAGGAGAAAAACGGCGTGCAGTATACGGTGGACGGACTTGTCATACGCGAGAGCACCTCGGGTGAAAACGATAAACGGCTGACCTTGCTCACGCCCGACCGAGGACGCATACACGTGCTTGCCAAGGGGGCAAGGTCATTAAAAAGTAAATACATGAACAGTACACCGCTTTTTACTTACGGCAACTACGAGATCACCCAGCGAGGTGAGCACGCGTGGCTGGCGGGGGCGTCGGTGACCGAGTCGTTTTACGGCATCCGCAACGATATTGAACGCTTGGCACTGGCAACCTACGTGGTGGACGTGGTGCACGAGCTTTCGGGTGAAGACGTGGGGGCATATGATATGCTCCGCTTAGCTCTCAATACCTTGTTTGCTATTGCCAATGACATCAAGCCAAGACCTCTCATTAAGGCGGTGTTTGAATTCCGCGCCATGACTATGTCGGGATATCTGCCCGACCTTAGCGCTTGCTGTGTCTGCGGAAAACCCAGAGCGGCTTATATGTATCTTGATATTATGAACGGTGAGCTCAAGTGCGCGGAATGTCTGCACAGTCTTGAGGTGCGAAAACCCGTGGCCGAGGACGAGAGGGCAGAGGCGCGGGTGCTGTCGCCGCTTGGGAGCGGTGCGCTTGCCGCTGCGAGATATGTGGCAGAGGCTCCTTTGGAAAGACTTTTGTCTTTTACGCCCGAGGATGTTGCGGTTTCGGAGCTTGCAAGAATGAGTGAGACCTATCTGCTACATCACATAGAACATAATTTTTCCTCGCTTGACTTTTATCACAACGTGATAAAAATGTAATGAAATATAGGAAACAATATGAACGAAAAGAATTTACACACACTGGAATTTACCAAAATACGGGAAATGCTCGCCGCCTGCGCCCAAACTAAGGGGGCAAAGGAGATGGCGCTTTCCCTGATGCCGTCAGAGTACCCCGAGGAGGCAAGACGGCTTCAAAAAAGAACCACGGATGCCAGACGCTTGCTTGACCATAAGGGCATGCCGTCTTTTGGTATGGTCATGGATATTTCGGATATTTGTGAGCGTGCGGGTAAGGGGGCGACCCTTTCGGCAGGGGAGCTTCTTACCGTCGGAAACGTCCTTCGAACCTCGCGTGCGCTTCTTGAATATATCCGTACAAACAAGCTGTTTGAGACCTCTCTTGACGAGATCTTTGAGCGACTGATGCCCAATAAAAATTTGGAAGATAAGATATACCGCTGTATTATTTCCGAGGACATGATCGCCGATGAGGCAAGCCGTGAGCTGGCGGATATCAGAAGGCGCATACGGCTTGAGGGCAACCGCATCAAGGAGACGCTCCAGAAGTATATCGGCGGCTCCTATGCCAAATATCTCAGAGACAATATCGTTACCATGAAAAACGGGCGGTACGTTATCCCTGTCAAGGTGGAATGTAAAAACGAGATCAAGGGTATGATCCACGATACCTCGGCAACGGGCTCGACCATTTTTGTGGAGCCGTCTGCGGTAGTGGATGCCAATAATGAGATCCGCATTTTAGAGACCAAAGAGGAGCGCGAGATCGAAAGGATCCTCATGGAGCTTTCGGCAGACGTGGCAAACTGTGAGAGGGCGATCTGCCTCAACTATTTGAATATCACCGAGCTTGCTTTTGTTTTTGCATGTGGCGAATTGTCTCGGAAAATGGATGCGGCGGAAGCCAATATTACCGAAGACAAGCTCGTACATCTTGTCCGCGCACGCCATCCTCTGATCGAAAAGGCGCAGGTGGTGCCCGTGGATATAGAGGTGGGAGGCGAGTACGATTCGCTGATCATCACGGGTCCCAATACGGGCGGTAAGACGGTCACGCTCAAGACGGTGGGACTTTTTGCGCTGATGGCAAGGGCGGGACTTCATATCCCCGCCGAGGAATCCTCGTCTATTTGTTTCTTTGATAAGATACTGGTGGATATCGGTGACGAGCAGAGCATTGAGCAATCTCTTTCTACGTTCAGCTCGCATATGGTCAATATTGTTTCCATCCTGTCAGAGGTAGGAGACCGATCGCTGGTTCTTTTTGACGAGCTTGGCGGAGGAACCGACCCCGTGGAGGGTGCGGCACTTGCCGTGGCGATCATTGACACCGTGCGTGAGAAGGGCGCTGTTTGCGTGGCGACCACGCACTATTCCGAACTCAAGGCGTATGCGCTGGACACGGCAGGGGTGTGTAACGCCTCATGCGAATTTGACGTGGAGACCTTAAGACCGACCTACCGCTTGGTCATCGGTGCACCGGGTAAATCCAACGCCTTTGCCATTTCGGGCAAGCTTGGTCTTCCTTCGGACATTATCGAAAAGGCGAAAAATCACGTCAGTGCCGAAAACCGCCGCTTTGAGACCATCATCGAAAAGCTGGAGAACAGCCGTGTGGAGATGGAAAAAAAGCTTGCGGAAGCCGAACGTACGCGCGAGGAATATGAGCGCTACAGACGCGATGCCGAGGTGACCGTTGAGCGGCGCATAAGAGAGTCCGAGACCATGCTCGAAAAAGCAAGAACGCAATCGGCAGCCATGGTGGAAAGCGCCAAGGCGTCCAGCAATTATATTTTTGCACAGCTGGAGGATATCCGCAAAAAACAGGATGCGGCAAACTTCGGCGAGGAGCTTGAGCGTACGCGCCGCGCGGTCAGAGAGCATATTCGGGATAACGAGGACAAGTATAATCCTGTCAGTGAGAAAAAGAATGATGGTTACACGCTTCCGCGTCCTTTGCGCAAGGGCGATACCGTGCTTCTTGTGGATATCGGTAAGGAGGCTGTGGTTTTGGAGCTGCCCGACGCGAGCGGAAACGTGCAGGTGCAGGCAGGTATCATCCGCACGCGCACCAAGCTGAAAAATCTTCGTCTGAAGGAGCAGGATGTTACGTTTACCGACAAGGACGATCAAAAGAAGATAGTCAGTACCTACCGCAAGACGGTCAGCTCGGATTGCAAGAGTGAGATCGATCTGCGCGGTAAAACGGGAGACGAGGCGTGGTTTGCGGTGGACAAGTACCTTGACGACGCCGTTCTTTCGGGCTTCCGTACCGTGCATCTGATCCACGGCAAGGGAACGGGGGCACTGAGAAAGGTGCTCTGGCAGTATCTGAGAACTGATAAGCGCATCCGTTCTTTCCGTATCGGGCAGTACGGCGAGGGCGACGGCGGCGTAACGGTGGTGGAGCTTAGGTAAGAGCGAATAATACGAGTTCGAATCTATCCATGTTGATTTCGGTTGTTTTGCCTACGGGGCGGCTGTAATTTTCGTTAACATTCACAAAAAACAAGAAAACTGTTAAAAAACCTTTTCAAAAGTCAAAATATGTGATATAATGTATCGGCGAGATGTTTTGCTTTTAGGGTGACAGTAGGTATACGAACCCGTTTATAAAAGGCATATTTTGCGCCATTCATCGTCAAAAAGCCTCGGAATATTGGTATATTCCTTCGCCTTTTTTCCTCGACTCGCGCAAAATCTGCTCTTTTATAAATTCTTCGAACTGTCACTCTAAGGCAGAATGTTGGAAAATAAATATGGTTTGCGGGAGGATTCTATGCAGGATAGTCTTTTTGGTGATCTTAGTGTGATCAATCTTCGCGGCGGTGAGCAATTTGCCTCGCAGGTGGATTACTACTTGAAGGAATGGAGGAACCACGGAGAGGACAAGACCTATATCGTGCCTACCGAGTGCCCGAGATTCGGTACGGGTGAGGCAAAGGGAACCGTTCATCAATCGCTTCGCGGGCATGATGTGTATATCATTGCCGATGTTTTTAACTACGGTGTGACGTACAAGATGTACGGTCAGCAGGTGCCGATGAGTCCCGATGATCATTATGCCGATCTCAAGCGTATCATTGCGGCGATCGAAGGCAAGGCAAGACGTGTTTCGGTGATCATGCCCATGCTTTACGAGGGCAGACAGCATAAGCGTTCTTCCAGAGAGTCGCTTGACTGTGCTATGATGCTGCAGGAGCTGGTCGGGATGGGTGTGTCCAACATCATTACCTTTGACGCTCACGATTCCAGAGTTCAGAACGCCGTGCCGCTGAGCGGCTTTGACGACGTGCGTCCTTCTTATCAGATGATCAAGGCTTTGGTGCGCAACGTGCCCGATATCTCGATCGACAAGGAAGACCTGATCTTTATTTCTCCCGATGAGGGTGCAATGGGCAGAAGCATGTACTACGCGTCGGTGTTGGGACTTGACGTTGGTATGTTCTATAAGCGTCGCAACTATTCCATCGTTGTTAACGGTAAGAATCCCATTGAGGCGCATGAATACTTGGGTAAAGACCTTACGGGTAAGGATGCGGTGATCGTGGACGATATGATCGCATCGGGCGAGTCGCTGATCGAAGTGGCTTGCCAGCTCAAGGAAAAGGGAGTAAAGAGGATCTTCAACTTTGCAACTTTTGGCTTGTTCACCGAGGGCTTTGAGAAATTCGATAAGGCGTACAGTGACGGTCTGATCGATAAGATCTTTACCACAAACCTCATTTATCATCGCCCCGGACTTATTGAAAAGCCGTGGTATTGCGAGGTCAATATGAGCAAGTACGTTGCCTACATTATCGATACGCTCAATCATGACCATTCCATCAGCTCGCTTCTGAATCCCGCACAGAGAATTCACAATATCGTGGAAAAGCATAAATCGGGGCAGGGCGGTCAGATCAAAATGAGTTTTGAGGGCTGATCCAGTTTTTAGAATTTTACTTATTTTTGTATGTTTTCATCTTGATGTTTTGTCATGTTTTATCTTTTGAGGCTTGTTTTTTGTGTAAATTCACAAATTTTAGTAAGAATTCAAGAATGGACTTGACAAACCATGGAAGATGTGATAGAATATCGGTGTATTAGAGAAGTGTGGGATTTTCCCGCGAATTCATCTAAATAGCCGATGTCAATTGGACATCAAATCTATTTTTTATTAAGGAGAAAAGGTATTATGAAGAAATTTTTGAGCTGCCTTCTCGCCGTCTTGATGATCTCCGCTCTGTTTGCTGTTACTGCAGGTGCGAGAGTTGGCGAGGGCTACAAGGACTATGGTGAAGTTCTTATCGTTTCCAATTCCGGTATCAGACTTGACGCTGAGATGGAGGACGTCTATTTGCAGGCTACTCCCTATGAGATCAAGTACAACCACCTTGGTTATCAGGGTGATGGCGAGACCCCAAACGATCCCGCTAAAGAGGGACGTGTAGCAGGTCTTGCGAATGGTGCAGTTGTTCCCGAGGGCGTTGCGACAGGTGCCGCATACATGGTTTATGACGGATCTTATCTGTGGCTCTACGTGGATATCGTTGACCCGCACCTGAACACTAAGGCTCCCGACGCACTCAGCTCCTCCTACAGACAGGACTCTGTTGAGTTCATGATGGACTGGACCAATGAGTCAGGAAACTGGAGGGGAGATATTTTTCAGGCTCGTATGACTCACGAGGGTTACATCTCGGGTCGTGAAGGTCCCAACGGTGTTTCCTTGTTCGGTTCTGTTGACGATGGCGGACCTAACCCCGTAACCTGGCTCAAGGGTGACGCTAAGCACACCGATAAGGGTTGGGCTTGCGAGTTCAGAATGGAAGTTCCTGCCGATTTCGCAAGCGATGCGTTCTCTCTTGCTCTCCTCATCAACGACTACGATGAGACTGCAGACGGTGACGACGTTTCCTCTCGTGTCATGGTTTGCGCAGACGACGTAAATGCGAGTGCTCAGTGGTACGGCCACAAGTACGGCTACATCAAGTTCGACTACCTCAACTACCAGCCCGAAACAGGCGACAACACCATCGTTTACATCGCAGTAGCAATGGTAATGGCTCTTGGTCTTGCTGCAGGTACTGTAGTTTCGATGAAGAAGAGAGCTGTTAAATAAGCTTATTTCTACTGAAAAGTAATATTCATAGCGGGGACGCTTCCTTTTGGGAAGCGCCCTCGTTTTTTATTGATTTTTCTTGATTTTTTCATAAATATTTGGTATACTGAAATATAGAGAGTCGAAACTGTATGCGTTTGATTCTTTTGGACTATAGAAAAACAAGAGGAGGGCTATTATGCAGCTCGTATGGCTTACCGCGCTCGGTGTGGGACTTGCCACCGTGTTTGGCGCGCTCATTGGATTTGTCTTTGGTAAGGTGTCTCATAAATTTAATGATATTGTGCTCAGCTTTGCGGCAGGTGTTATGCTTGCGGCGGCTGTCATGGGACTGATCTTGCCTGCTATTGAGTACGAGGGAAGATTTTCGGTCCTCTTGACAGTTGTCGGTGTTTTTGTGGGTGCATTTACGCTTCAATTGATCGACCGCTTTGTGCCGCATTTGCACCGTCTTGCAGGTGAGGATACCGAAACACACCGGAACGGTGGGGCGCATATACATAAAATTATGCTTTTTGTTCTTGCCATTGCCATTCACAATTTCCCCGAGGGAATTGCGGCAGGTGTGGGTTTTGGTACGGGAAATACCATGGAGGCGATGACCATTGCGGGCGGTATTGCGCTTCAGAATATTCCCGAGGGTATGGTGATCATCGGTCCGATGCTTGCGGGCGGTGTCAGCAAAAAGAGAACGCTTTTGATAGCGATCGGAACGGGACTGGTCGAGGTGTTAGGGACGCTGATAGGCTATTTTGCTGTCAGCATTTCTACGGCGATCTTGCCGTTTGCATTGGCGTTTGCGGGCGGCACCATGCTTTATATTATCAGCGATGAAATGATTCCCGAAACGCATGCGCACGGTAACGAGCGAGGTGCCACCTATGCGCTTCTCATTGGTTTTGTGATCATGATGCTTGTGGATTTTTACTTGGGATAAAAAGAAAGAGTTGTCGGTACGACAACCCTTTAGTTATTATTTTACGCGCAAGCGTCTGATGTCATCAGCGTGCGGAGTGACGTATGCTGTCCAGTTGGTATGATAAATGACAAGTCCAGGGCGTCCCGCCGCGGGCTTTTTTATATTTTTGGCGAGTGAGTAGTCAACCGCAATATTTTGCCCGCCGTATGCCCCGGAGTGGTATGCCGCTATTTCTGCCGCTTGGGTAAAATCTCTGTCTGTCGGCTCCTTGCCCTCAGTGACCAAGACCACGTGTGAGCCGGGTACGTTTTTGGCATGGAACCAATAGTCAGTCTTGGCGGCAAGACGGAAGGTGATATATTCATTCTGAATATTGTTTTTTCCGCAAAGCACAGTCATGCCGTCATCGGTCTTGAACTTGGCAACGGTGGGCGAACTTGGTTTTCGTCTGCTCGATTCGGGCTTCATACGCGAGGCGTAGCCGCTTCTATATAGCTCGTCGCGGATCTCGGAAAGGTCGGACGGCGATTCTGCGCGCTCAAGGGAATCAGCCACCGAACCAAGATAGTCGATCTCCTCAAGATCAAGCTCTATTTGCCGCGTCAGCTCCTTTTTGGCATTTTTAGATTTGTTGTATTTTTTATAAAGACGCTGTGCGTTGGCGGCAGGCGTCAGACGCTCGTCAAGCTCCACCTTGACCATGATGGGGTTGCCGTTGGCGTCATAATTTTCATAGTCGGCAAGCAGAGCCTCCTTCATGCCTCGCTTTAAGAGATAGATGTTGGCAGTGATCAGATCGCCTTGCTTTTTGTATTGCTCGCCTTTGGCGCAGTCGGCAAGCTCCGCACGCTGAAGCTCCAATTTTTTGGTGACGCGCGACAGGGCATTGGTCACAAGCTTTTGCACGTCAGACGCGCGCTGACGCACGCGTTGCTCGCGGTCTCGACTTCCAAAATATAGGTCAAGAAGCTCCCCCGCGCTGTCAATATGCTTGTGTGTAAAGTCGTCGCCGTAGTGCGAAAGCTCGCAGAAAGCATATTCCACGGGCAGATCGTTTTTGCAGATCAGCGTAGGCGAAAAAATGCCGTTTTGTATGTCATTTGTAATTTTCGAAAGCTCGCGGTACAAAGCACCGGCAAGATATCCGTCACAAGGCGTGTCGGTGTTTCCTGTGGCGCGGTAGGCAATTTCACGCGCCACCGAGGCGGAAATGCCAAGGAAGGAACCAAGAATAAACTTGTCAGACGGCTTGCCGTTTCCTTCTGCCTGTGCGATCTTCATGAAATCCTCGCGCGAGATGCCGATGGGATCGTGCTTGTCTTGCTTGGGGGGAAGCTCGTATTTCATGCCGGGGAGTACTTGTCTGAGACTGCTGGTGGAAAAATCCACCGTTTTAAGCGCGGCAAGGATCTTCATATCAGAACCCGTAAATATCAGATTGCTGTATTTGCCCATCAGCTCGGCAATCAGAAATACCGAACATTCATATCCCATTTCGTCGCGGGTCTCAAAGCCGAGCGTGACCGCTCGCTCAAAGCCTGCCTGCTCCACAGAAACCAGCTTCGCCCCCTGCAAATGCTTGCGGAGAAGAACGCAGAGCATGGGCGGATTTTGCGGATTTTCCTTTTGCTCGGTGCTGAAGCCGATACGCGGATTGTTCGCCCCCGCGTTGATCAAAAGCCGCCTTCCGCCGCTTTTGGAACGGATCTGCAAAATGATCTCGTCCCGTTCGGGCTGATAGACCTTTTCTATGCGCGCGCCGAGTGATTCTGTGCGTATTTCGTGCAGCGTACACGCCAACATACCTGCGTCAAATGCCATGATTTTCCTCCGAAAGAAGCTTATCCTTGTCGGCAAGAGAGTCAAACACGCGGTTGCCAAGATAAATGGTGCCGTCCATGTCAAAGATATACAGCTTTTTTTGAAGAATGGGATGAATGGTTTTCATAATACGTCCTTTTTTGTATATTTTGCTTGATTTTTTTGAATATCCGTGTTATAATGAAAAAAAGATTGAAAACGGGTGAAGAAAATGAAAACTGTAATTGGAATCGATGTCGGCGGAACGACGACTAAAATTGTTGGCTTTCAAAAACAAGATGGCAATGCTCCGACACTGGTCGAACCGCTGTTTGTCAGAGCGACCGACCCTGTCACCTCGGCGTACGGCGCTTTTGGAAAATTTACTTTGGAAAACAAGCTTTCACTGGATAGCATAGACTGTGTCATGATGACGGGCGCAGGATCATCCTTTATCGATAAGCCGATCTACTCGGTCAGATGCGAGCGCGCTACCGAATTTTCCAGTATCGGATACGGCGGCTTGTATCTTTCGGGTTTGGATGAGGCGATGGTGGTCAGCATGGGAACGGGTACTGCCATGGTGTACGCCAAGCGCGAGGGTGACGGTGTGAAAACACAGTACCTTGGCGGTACAGGCGTTGGCGGCGGTACGCTTGTGGGTCTGAGCCGTAAGATATTGGGCGTGGATAATATCGATCATATCGAGGGGCTATGCGAGGGCGGAAACCTTGACAACATTGACCTGAGGATCAAGGATATTTCCAATCTGAATCGCTATAACGGCGTGGACGAAAGTCTGACCGCCGCAAACTTCGGAAAGCTGAGCGATATTGCAAGCAAGCACGATATTGCGCTGGGCATTGCCAATATGGTCTCGGAGACCGTTGGTATGGTCGCTATTTTTGCCGCAAGAAACTATTCGCTTAAGAATATCGTGCTGACGGGAAATCTTACCGCTGTTAAGCCCATTCGCGAAAGACTTCTTGGGATGGGCGAGAGCTTCGGTGTGAATTTTATCATTCCCCAGCAGGCGCAGTTTGCCACCGTGATCGGCGCGGCACTCCAGAGCTTATAAAAACTAAATATTTTTTATGGCATCCGCAATCTTGCCCGACAGTGTGACAAAGGTTGCGGTGTCTAATTTTTCGCCCCGAATGTCGGGCGAGAGCCCACATTCTGTGACAAGTGCGGTCAGACGGTCCTTTGGAATCTCGGGAAAGCCTGCCGAAAGGGCATTGGGGAGCGTTTTTCTGCGTTGCTCAAATGCCGCCTTGACGGTGCGGAAGAAGATGGCGATGTCTTTTGGCTTGTAGGGCTTTTCCTTATGCAACCGAATTCTGACCACCGAGGAATTGACCTTCGGCGGCGGCATAAAGTTGCCTGCACTGACCGTGAACAGCTTTTCTGCCGTGCCGTAATAGGACAGCACGGTGGTGATGGCGCCGCAATCGCGACTGCCCGCTTTAGCGCACAGACGGTCGGCAACCTCGGATTGGATCATGATGGTAATGTAGTCAAAGGGGATCTCCGACTCGAGAAGCTTCATGAGGATGGGAGTTGTGATATAGTAGGGAAGGTTGGCGCATACCGAAATGCCGTCTGCAAGATAAGGATCAAGGATCTGACGTAGATCCGCCTTCATGACGTCCTCGCAGATGACCTTTACGTTTTTGTAGTCCTCAAGGGTATAGGCAAGGACGGGAATCAGACTTTTGTCGATCTCAAGCGCGATGACGTTTTGGTAGCGCGCGGCAAGCTCGGCTGTCAGTGTTCCGATGCCGGGACCGATCTCAAGGATGGTGCCCGAGCGTCCGTCACAGCAATTGTCGGCAATGTCTTCCACTACGAGATTGTTTGTCAGAAAGTTCTGTCCGAATTCCTTTCGGAATTTCAGACCGTAAACCGACATGATCTGTTTTATGGTTTGAATATTACAAAGATTCATAGTTTTTCCTTTCTTTGAAAGGTTTTGTTATCTTTTATTTTACCATATCAGAATCAAAAAATCAATCCCGAAGGTAAAGTTTATTAAAAAAGCAATATATTTTTGAAAATACTCTTGACAAATGTGCAAAAAAAAGGTATAATACTTAGGCTGTCGCTGGTGTAGCACAGTCGGTAGTGCAGCTGATTCGTAATCAGCAGGTCGTGTGTTCGAGTCACATCACCAGCTCCAGAAAAGGAATGCATTCTTTCGGTGCATTCCTTTTTTATTTGCTATTTCAATAAATTTTTAATGCTATTTTTGTAATATTTTTTGTTTATCAGTTGAAGATTTTTGTTGACAAAAGCAGAAAAATATGCTAAAATATACTATATTGTTGATAGTTGAGAGAGTGGCTCGTCTCAAATGTATACTTTGTTTTATAAAAGCGAGTGCTTTTATAGATAAATAATGGCTGCAAACAAGCCAAAAACATTTTTAGGAGGAACATTGTCATGTTCAAAAAAATTCTTTCAATGTGTCTGTTGGTTCTCCTCGTTTCAGGTCTCTGTGTTTCAATGGTCTCCTGCGGCGAAACCAAAGACGACTTCAAGCTCGGCGTTATTCTTCTTCACGACGAAGCGTCAACCTACGACCTCAACTTCATTGAGGCAGTTAACCGCGCTAAGGAAGAGCTTGGTCTTACCGACGATCAGGTTATCTTCAAGAAGAACATCCCCGAAGGCAACGAGTGCTACGAGGCTGCGGCTGACCTCGTTGACGAAGGCTGCGATATCATTTTCGCAGACAGCTTCGGTCACGAAACCTATA
>JAZNDA010000071.1:0-30611 GCA_045587785.1 Eubacteriales bacterium
GCAAGTAATCGCCTATTAAATTTATATCGCAAGGTTGCAAGGGCAATAGATGTTTCCATGCAGTCATTAAAAATAGAACATCTAAACATTGACGATAATAAATCCGACTTTGTTTTTTATTATGAGAGCGATAACATTAGAGATATTGTCTTTTCAACCATTCATTTTGCATTAGAAAACGGATATAAATTTGCACAATGTCAACATTGCGGAAAATGGTTTTTTAAGAGTAGTAACAGAAAAGACAGCAATACAAAATACTGTAAAAGAAATAGCCCTGTTTCTGATTACTCACATTTGAGTTGTGAACAGGCTGTACGGAATATTATTCAGCAATGTACAAGAGTTAAAAACCGTATTGAAACAAAAATACAGCTTGCAGAAAAAGGCACATACTCATATTTCATTATTGGTTTTCAAAATCAATGTGAAGTATATAAAGACAAAATCA
The DNA here is from genome assembly GCA_045587785.1 of Eubacteriales bacterium. Lineage (GTDB taxonomy): Bacteria > Bacillota > Clostridia > Oscillospirales > CAG-272 > RGIG8775. The sequence continues at coordinate 452 of JAZNDA010000071.1, forward strand.
AAGAATGTCCCACAGCTAAAAACTTAACTGATTATATGTCCTTTTTGGAAAGAGTAGAAAAAGAGAGGGAGTGGCTAAAAAATGGCAACGATAAATAAACGTGGAAACACATTTCAAATTGTGGTATCGCTCGGACTTGATACGAACGGAAAGAAGATCAGGAAAACTACCACATATAAACCGCCCGAAAACACCACACCGAAAAAGGCTGAAAAGCTCGCACAGGAATTTGCTATTGAGTTTGAGCGTAAATGTAGAGGGCTGTCCTCATTAAACGAAAATATGCGTTTCTCTGAATTGGCTGAATGGTATATTGAAAACTATGCAAGAAACAAGCTGAAACCGATTACAGCCTACACCTATGAGGGACAAATAAGAAACCATTTACTGCCTGAATTGGGGAATATGAAACTAAAAGATTTCACCCCTGCAAAGATTACGGCATTTTTCAAAACTCGTACTTATCAGCCTGCAACCTGTCGGAAAGTCTATGTAATTCTTCAAAGTGTGTTTGCTCGTGCTGTGGAGCAAGGTTTTATCAAGGAAACGCCCTGCACAAAAGCGGTTATACTTCCAAAAGCACAAACGCCGAAAGAAAAAAAGCCTTTCCTTGACGAAAATCAAGCAAAAGCCTTGTTAAAAATGGTAGAGGATAACACACAGTTCAACCGAATTATAAAGGTATTGTTATATACAGGTATGCGATCGGGTGAGTGTTTGGCTCTCCGTTGGCAAGATATAGACTTTGAGAACAGGACAATTCACATCGAAAACACTCTGACAGATGTTGGCGGTAAACATTGGCTTCAACCGCCGAAAACTGCAACAAGTAACCGTTATATTGCTTTATCGGATATATTGGCTGAAATATTCATCGAACAAAAGAAATATAATGATGAAAAATTGAGCAGGCTCGGAAGTCTGTATCAATATCCTGAAATGGTATTCACAACAGACAGCGGAAATTATGTTGACAGGTCAGGGCTTAACACACAGTTCAGGCGTTTTGTAAAGGGAACGGACTTTGACTTTATTTCTCTGCATAGTTTACGCCATTGTAACGCAACGCTTTTGATAAACAGCGGTATTGATCTCAAAATCGTGAGTGAGTTGCTCGGTCATTCTGATGTGTCCACAACAGCGAATGTTTACGCTGATGTCCTGAAAAGCTCAAAGGCAAAAGTAGCAGACTTGATTTCCCTGAAATTGCAGAACGATTGATGTCCGTTGATGTCCTTTTGATGTCCAAAATTACAAAAAGGTATTGCAATTTGCACCAAGATATGATACAATAATGCGTGTAAAGCCTTATATTACAGGACTTTTTCAAACGATACAAAACGGCACAAAACACCTACATTATAACAGCAAGAGATAAGTTATTTCTCAAAACACCCCCGAAAACACTGGGTTTTCGGGGGTTTTCTTTTGCAGAAAATTTGCGTTTGGTGCAAATTTGGTGCAAGTATGTACGCAATCAATCAACCATTTACAAATTTACTGTTTTGTGATATAATTTATTTGGTTGAAAACATTGAAATCAACACATTCAGGTAATCATGTTGTTCAAATTCTTTTTGGCGGTTGGTATAATTAAGACACAACAAACCGAAAAGGAGAAACAAAATGAACACAGACAAAATTTACGCAGAATCTATCGCAAAGGAGTATGCCCCCAAGGACAACTCCAAAATCGTTGCACTTCGTAAGCTGGATAAGAAGGCAAAGTTACCCGCAACCATTTTCACATATACCTTCGGTATTATTTCCGCCCTTGTTGCAGGTACGGGAATGTGCCTCTCTATGCAAGTTATCGGGGGCACGCTTCCTCTTACTGTTCTCGGAATTATCATTGGTATTATAGGCTTTACCTGCACAGGTATCAACTATCCGATTTATAAGAAGATGCTTGAAAACGGCAAGAAGAAATATGCGTATGAGATCGTGGAGCTCGCAAGAGAGATCAGCGAAGGAAAGTAAGTTAACAAGGGGGGCGTCTTATGAATAAAAACGAAAGCAAATACTTTAATACGGCAATCAGAATGGACGAAGCCCTCATTGCGTTACTTGAAAAGAAGGACTTTGAATATATCACCATCAAGGAAATCTGTGATGTTGCAGGGGTAAATCGGTCAACATTTTACCTACATTATGAGAATACTTCGGATTTATTAAAGGAAACCACCATATATATCCTTGATAAACACTTTGCTTATTATTCTGCTGATACAAAAGGAATTGCGGAACGCTTTGAAAATTGTGAGCTCGGTGACTTAGTTTTCGTAACATCCGAATATCTCACACCATATCTTACCTTTATCAAGGAGAATCAGCGTATATTTAAGGTTGCTATCAAGCAATTCAATTCCTTGAATATGGATGAAGTGTACAGCAAAATGTTCAACCATATCTTCGACCCCATCCTCTCACGCTTTCACGTTCCCGATAAAGAACGCACCTATATGATGAAATTCTATCTAATGGGCGTGTTTGCTATCGTGACGGAATGGCTCGATAAGAAGTGTTCCGACGATATGGATACAGTAATCAAGATTATCACAGATTGTGTGCTTGGCGAGAGAAACATCAATGGATAAAACGCTTAAATTCGCACTTGTCAGCTTGATTTTTAATGTTGCCTTCGGTGCATACCATCTTGTATTTGGTATTGTGTCCAGCTCGTGGTGGCTATTAACACTTGGCACTTATTACTTGATTTTAAGCATCGTTCGCTTTACGGTGCTCTGTACCAAGTCAAAGGAACAGTTTATTACCAAGTTCACAGGATGGATGCTGATGGTATTATCCATTCCTCTTTCCGGAACTGTTATTCTGTCGGTAGTTCGTGACAGAGGGCACGAATATCATATGATCGTAATGATTGCCATGGCAACTTATGCCTTTACTAAAATTACGCTCGCTACAATCAATCTTGTAAAATCTCGTCGCAGTACATCGGGGGCACTCATAACGTTACGAAATATATCTTTTGCGGATGCCTTTGTTTCCATCTTCGCATTGCAACGCTCAATGCTCGTATCCTTTGAGGGAATGACCGAAACCGAGATATTGATTATGAACGTCGCTCTCGGCTCTGCCGTATGCGTAATAGTTTTTCTGCTCGGACTGAATCTTGTGCGAAGCAAAAAATATTGTTTAACGCTTTGAATGATTGAAATATGGCACTAAATGTTGGTGTAATTTTGGTGCAACACTTTATGCGACGATACTCACGATATTCACGATATCGCACGAAAACACACGATAAAGCTACGATATCACACGATATTTAACGATATTCACGATATCAAACGGCGTTGTTAAAACTCCAAGAGATAATTACAGCCTTACGGTGATTATCAAAACCCCCGAAACCATTTGGTTTTCGGGGGTTTTTTCTATCTTGTTGCCACAAATTTGCCACAAATTGATTTTATTTTGTGGAAAGCAGGGCTGAGGATACTCTCAATATTCTCGCTCGTATATAGAAGCAATGCAGCATTGGTATGCTCAATACCTTTCGTAAAGAACATCCGCTTTTTTCCTTTTTTTAGGCTATCTTAATGAGACAGCACCTTTTTCGGTTATTTGTGTTTGTCATAGCGGCGGCGCACCTTTCGTCGGTTGCCATGGCGGCGTCTGTCATAGTATACGCTCCACCATATCAGTGCGGCGGCAAGTAACATCAGAATGAAAAACAGGGGACTGAGCACAAAGCCCTTCAGCCTTGCCATGAAAACGAGAAAGCCGTGGGCTTCAATATCCTCTTTGACGATCAGTTCGTTTTTGGCAAGAAGCTTGCCGTTTTTGTCCTTGGCAAAGAGTTGCCCGATGACGGTACCGCTCTTTACGGGAGCCGATAGTTTTTCCTTGGTCAGCGTATAGGAAAATACAACATCCTTTGAAACGTCAAAGTCGGACGGAACAAGTGCTGTCATATCACTCTTTGGATATACGGCGGTTTCGGTCACGGTTGCCGAATACTGCACGGGAAGCGTTGTCACCTGCTTTTTGTGGCTTTTGAGCGTTTTGGCGGAAAAGCCGAGCAGGGCATAGCGCAGGACGTTTTTGGCAGTGATAAAGGCATGATTGGTGTCGCCCCCGCCCCGTCCGCCGAGAACAACGGTAACGTAGGTAAGGCCGTCAAGACTGCCGCTTGTTACCGCGCAGTCACCGCCTTCATCCGTCGAGCCCGCGTGAATACCCGACGCGTAGGAGTAAAAATATCCCTCCTCCAAAATGGCGGAGATCAAAGAATTTCTGGAATAGATGGTCCTTTGTTCGCTTTTGGCTGTGGCGGGCATCACGTATTTCGGCTTTTTCGTGATATCATAAAGAGCCTCATTTTTCATCAGTGCGATGGCTATGTAAGCGGTATCCTTGGCAGTGGTTACCATGGCAGGGTCATGAAGCCCCGTGGGATTGGTATAATGGGTGTCGGTGGCACCAAGGGTACGGACGTACTCATTCATGCTATCGGCGAAATCGCGGACAGTCCCTTTTGATGCTATGGCAAGTGCAACGGCGGCATCGTTATATCCGCCCACCAGCATGGCGTGGAGAAGCGCACCGTAGGTGACCTTTTCACCGATGGAAAAACCAAAACAGCGCCCATAAGAGGCATCCTTCATGGCTTCGGTGAATTCAATGATTTTCTGATAGTCACCCGCAAAGACCTGCTCTGCCACAAGGGCGGTGGCCAGCTTGGCGGTTGAGGCAGGGTAGAGATGCTTATTCTCATTAAATGCGTATACCGCTTCGCCGTACTCAAGGTTTAGCACGTAGACCGCATCCACGTTTGCTGTACTTGGCAAGTCTGTGGTGGCGGCGGGAAGACTGAGCACAGGAAACAGGACAAGGACAGCCATGCAAAGCGATAAAAGCCGTTTTTTCATAGCTCCTCACCCTCCCTTGTCCCGAAAAAGTTTATGGCATTAGCAATATCTTCCCCCAGCTGAGCGCGCAGTGCATCGGTGTTCGGAAAGCGAATCTCGCTCCTTAAACGCTCGAAAAATTCGACCGTCACCGTACTGCCGTAAAGGTCGCCCTCGTAGCCGATGATATGCGTTTCGCAGTTGATAAAATCCCCATCGTCAAAGGACGGACGGGTGCCAATATTTGAAACCGAAGGAAATGCGACACCGCCAATCCATGTGCGCGATACGTAAATGCCGCCTTTGGGGCGCATGGTATGCGCGTCAAACGTCTGGTTGACGGTGGGAATACCGATGGTTTTTCCGAGAGCCTTGCCGTGAAGCACAGGGGCACTGAGGGAATAGGGACGCCCGAGCATTTTGTTTGCCTTCATAGACTCGCCGTTTGCCAAAAGTGTGCGAATGGTACTGGAGCTGACAGGTGCACCGTCTTGCGTGACACAGTCAAGTATTTTGGTGTTTCCGTCCATAAGATTTTGTAGGGTCAGGGCGTCTGCCATGGCATGCCTTGCAAAACGGAAATTAAAGCCGCATACGGTATAGACACATCGGCACTGTTTTTTTAAGACTTCATTTACAAATTCTGAAGGTTCAAGATTTCTGAGCTTGTCAAAGTCTGCTAAAAAGGCATAGTCAAGCCCGAGAGAGGCAAACAGCGTCAGCTTCTCATTCAGTGAGGTAAGCTGAGGCGAGCCACTCTCCGCACGCGAGAAGGACGGCGGTACTTCAAACAGCCAAGCACCGCTTGCCAAGCCGTGATAACAACAAAGCCGCTCTTTTTGGCGGCTTGTTTCCATGATAAGGGCGCGGTGCCCGATATGCACGCCGTCAAAGTTCCCCAGACAAAGCACGGAATAAGCGGGCGGCGGCGCCTCCTTCATGGTTTTTAAATCAATGATGCGTATCAAGATGTTATTTTACTCCGAGATAATTTTTAACAAGCTCGTTGAGAAGCTCGTCCCTATCAATGTGACGGACAAGGGCGCGGGCGTTTTTGTAATTGGTGATATAGGTGGGGTCCTCGGAAAGCAGATATCCCACGATCTGATTGATGGGGTCATATCCCTTTTCGCTCAGTGCGATATACACCTCTCTGAGAATTTGTTTGGTTTCAACATGCCTGTCCTTTACGATGGTAAAGGGCTGTGTTTTTCCGCCTGACGGATTCAGCATAGCAAGCACCTCCTTGTAAAAAATACATATTTATTATATATGAAAACCTCTTATTTTTCAATAGCTTTTGCAAAATATTTGCAAAAATAAGGTGGGAAAATAAAAAATATTCACTTTTTTTGAAAAATATTCATTTTTTGGTTGACTTTCAGAAAGAAAAAACTTATAATAATAAGATGAGGAAGTTTTGATTTTCCGATATATTCGGAGAAAGGAATATTCATATGATGACAAGACGTGAACAGCGAGAGGCGGTTTTGGAGCTTCTGTTTGAGACCGAATTCAAAAAGGAGGAAAAAGCGGAGGAGATCTTCGAGCTTGCCGTGAGCAACCGCGATCTGACTATTGAGGCAGGGAGCTACATCAAGGACGTGTATTTTGATCTTTTGGATAAGCTGGAATCCATTGACAGCATGATAGGCGAGTGCGCCTCGGGCTGGAGGACAGACCGTCTTTCCAAGCTATCGCGCAGTATCATGCGCCTTTGCGTGTATGAGCTGATGTACCGCGACGATATCCCCGCAAGCGCATCCATCAATGAGGCGGTCGAGCTGTCCAAGAAGTTTGACGATCCCAAGGCGCGCTCGTTTGTCAACGGCGTTCTCAATGGGGTGAAGAACCGTTTGGAGGAACAGAAAAAAGGGCAGAGTGAGGACGGCGCGGACAATGCGTGAGCCTTGTTTTGTCGGCATTGATACCAGTAATTATACCACCTCGCTTGCCTTTTGCAAGCAAGACGGCGAGATCGCGGCAAATCTCAAATGCCCGCTTCCCGTAAAAGAGGGGGCGAGAGGTCTGAGACAAAGCGATGCGGTCTTTCTGCACACCAAAAATCTGCCCACACTCTTTGAGATGGCAAAAGAGTATTTTGCGCTCTATGAGCCGATGGCGATCGGTGTTTCCGCTTACCCGCGTACTAAGGAAGGCTCGTATATGCCTTGCTTTCTTTCGGGCGTGGCTTCAGCAAAGGCACTGTCATCGGCATTTGGTATTCCGTGTTATGAGTTTTCGCATCAGAACGGGCATATCATGGCGGCACTTGTTTCAAGCGGTGCGAACAGTGTACTTATGGGCAGAGAGTTTGCCGCTTTTCACGTTTCGGGCGGCACGACCGAGGTGCTTTTGGTACATCCAAACGGCAATGACTTTTTGTGTGATATCATCGGTGGGACTGCCGATATCAACGCAGGGCAAGCCATCGACCGCGTGGGCGTGGCTCTCGGACTGACCTTCCCGTGCGGAGCGGCACTGGAAAAGCTGGCACTTTCATATAAGGGGAAGATACCCTCAAGGCGTGTATGCGTAAAGGACGGCTTTTGTAATCTTTCCGGACTTGAAAATATGGCACTGGATATGAAAAATAAAGGGGTATGTAGCGGGGAAGTGGCGGCATTCGTGCTGGACTTTATAGGAAGAACGCTTGTGGAGCTGACAGCATTTGTGAGGCAGAGATATCCCGATATCCCCATCGTATACAGCGGCGGTGTGATGAGCTGTTCGATCCTTAGAAATATGCTGTCCGATAAGGACGTTTATTTTGCACAGCCGTCTTTTTCCGCAGATAACGCCGCGGGAATTGCCGCACTGACAAGACGGATGTTTTTGTTTGGTTGATTTTTACCTAAAAGGAGGCTTTGGCTATGTCGGACGCAGAGACCATTCGTTATCTTACGGTGACACAGTTAAATGAATATGTCAAAATGCTGCTTGATGCCGATGCGCTCCTTGGCGGTGTTTGGGTGAGGGCGGAGATCTCCAACTTCAAGCATCACTATGCAACGGGACATTTTTATTTCTCCCTCAAAGACGATGCGGCACTTGTACGTGCGGTGATGTTCCGCTTTAACGTTCAAAAGCTTGGTTTTGAACCCAAGGACGGCATGAGAGTGCTGGTGCACGGCAAGGTGTCCTCCTTTGTGCGTGACGGACAGTATCAGATCTATGTAGATGATATGATTCCCGACGGAAAAGGCGCACTCTATTTTGCCTTTGAACAGCTTAAGAATAAACTGGAGAAGCAGGGGCTTTTTGATGAATCAAGAAAACGTGCACTGCCGCGGTTTCCGACCAAAATCGGTATCGTAACATCACAGACGGGCGCGGCGATCCGTGACATGATCAATATTTTCGGTAGACGGTATCCAAGTGCTCAGCTGTTTCTCTATCCTGCGCAGGTGCAAGGTGCAGAAGCACCCGGTCAACTGATTGCGGGGCTTGAATTTTTTGCCAAACACAAGGCGGTCGACGTTATCATCATCGGACGCGGCGGCGGGTCGATCGAGGATCTGTGGGCTTTTAACAATGAGCAACTGGCGTATGCGGTGGCGGCGTCCCCCGTACCTGTGATCTCCGCGGTCGGGCATGAGAGCGATTTTACCATTTGTGATTTTGTTGCCGACAAGCGCGCTCCCACGCCCTCGGCGGCGGCAGAGCTTGCCGTTCCCGACAGAGCGGAGCTGAAAAACACGCTTGCTCTGTATCAAAATAAAATGCGCTCGGCGCTTTCGCAGCGTATAGAGAGCAACCGAAAAAATTTGAAGTATCTGAGCGAAGCGGGGGTTCTTTCGGGTCCCGATGCCATGCTCAGAAACAGACGCATGAATCTTATTTATCTTTCGGATAAGGCAGATGCGGCAATCCTTAGGAAAACCACCCAAAAAAGAGCAGACCTTTCGCGTCTTGGTGCCAAAATGGAGGCACTTTCGCCGCTTTCGGTTCTGGCAAGAGGATATGGCGTTGCACAAACGGCAGACGGGACGGTGGTCCGCTCGGTGAACGATACGGGGGTGGGCGAGGATATTACGCTCAGACTGCATGACGGCAGTATAGATATGACAGTGAAGAATATTCATAAGGAGGGGAAAAGAAATGGCAAAAATAGCAAAAAGCTTTGAAGAATCGGTGGCGCGTCTTGAGGAGATCGTCCGTCTTTTGGAAAACGGGACGGCGACGCTGGATGAGTCCTTAAAGCTTTATGAGGAAGGCATATCCCTTGTACGCGTATGCAATGATAAACTGGACAGCGCAGAAAAGAAGATCAAGGTCTTGACGCTGTCAGCGGACGGCAATGTGGAGGAAAAGGAGCTTGACGGTGACAATGCATGAGATAGAGGAGCTTTTGAAGCAAAGCGCAGAGAAAACAGAAAGCTGTTTGAAAGAATATTTTGTTTCGTCCGAAGCCGATCTTGCACCGATCCTGGAGGCGCAGACATATAGCCTTTTCGGCGGCGGTAAGCGTATCCGTCCGTTTTTGGTGTTTGAATTCTGCCGTTTGTTTGGCGGAGAAGAGAAGGCGGCGGCACCGTTTGCGTGTGCCATTGAAATGATCCACACCTACTCTCTGATTCATGACGATCTGCCTTGCATGGATGACGATACCTACCGCCGCGGACGTCTTACCTGTCACAAACAGTTTGATGAGGCGACGGCGGTTCTGGCAGGCGATGCCCTTTTGACCGAGGCGTTTGGTGTGGCGGCAGGCAATCCGTATGTGACTGCCGAGATTGCGCGCGATGCGGTGAAAATGCTTTCAGAGGCGGCAGGGACGTTCGGAATGGTCGGCGGACAGATTTTGGATTTGTCCGCAGAAAACAGGACGGATGTGTCGCTTGACGAGGTACTCAGACTTCACTCGCTTAAAACGGGTTCACTTATCCGCGCGGCGGCAAAGCTGGGGGCGTTGGCGGCAGGCAAAACAGCAAAGACCGATGAATATATGGCGGCGGACAGATATGCCACGGGCATCGGACTTGCCTTCCAGATCGTGGATGACGTTTTGGATGTCTTGGGTGACGCCAAACAGCTTGGCAAGGCAACGGGTGCGGATGCCAAGATGAATAAGGTGACCTTTTTGAATTTTTATTCGGTGGAAGATGCACTCACTTATGCCGCGCGTGTGACAAAAGAAGCGATCGGCGCGATTGAGACGCTGAAGGACAGCAAAACGTTGTGTGCGCTTGCCGAATATTTACTGGAACGAAAATATTAAAACGAGGAATATATGAATTTTTTGAGTGACATTTTTCAAAACCAATGCCTTTTGAGTGTGATGATCTCATGGCTGTTGGCACAGATCATTAAGGTTTTTACAGGCTATTTCCGTGAGGAACCGTTTAGCTTTGCAAAATTCTTCTCGGGAACGGGCGGCATGCCGAGCTCTCATTCGGCAACCGTTGTGGCACTTTTGGTTTCCTCGGTCATGGTATACGGTTTTGGCGGATACGAGGCGGCGCTTTCGGTGTTGTTTGCCACCATTGTTATGAGTGACGCGGTGGGTGTGCGCTATGAAACGGGAAAGCAGGCAAAGGTCATCAACAAAATGGTCGAGGAGCTTTTTTCGGGTAAGGCGAAAAATCCGCAGGAAAACCTTAAAGAGCTGATCGGTCACACACCTTTTCAGGTCTTTGTGGGTGCACTGCTCGGTCTTGTGGTGGCACTTACCGTTTGTAGTCTCATGCCATGATGCGTCTGGATGTTTTTTTGGTGGCGAACGGCTATGCCGACAGCCGCACGCAGGCACGTAAGCTGATTGAGGACGGTGCGGTCTCTTTGGACGGACGAATTGCCGATAAGGCTTCGCTTACTGTTGACGAGAATCAGAGTATAAATGTGCAGATCACAAACCGTCAAAAATATGTTAGCCGCGGAGGTCTCAAGCTGGAAAAGGCACTGAGGGTCTTTTCGGTAGACGTAAGCGGACTTTGTGCTTTGGACGTGGGGGCATCCACGGGCGGATTTACCGACTGTCTTTTACAGCACGGTGCCGCCAAGGTATACGCGGTGGATGCGGGCGAAGGGCAGTTGGCACCTCGGCTTCTTGGTGACGAGAGAGTGATCTGTATGGAAAAATATAACGCGAGAAATCTTTCCGCGGGGGATTTTCCGATCGCGCCGACACTGGCGGTGATGGATGTTTCCTTTATCTCGCAAACGTTGATACTGCCCGCGCTTTCGGATGTTCTTGAAAACGGCGGCATATTGCTCAGCCTCATCAAGCCACAATTTGAGGCAGGAAGGGAAGCAGTCGGCAAAAAAGGCATTGTTAAGCACGCGGTAGACAGACGCCACGCCATGGAGCGTGTGCTGGATGCCGCCGCGGCGTGTGGCCTATTCTGCTTCGGCATGGACGTTTCCCCCATTTTGGGTGGAGATGGGAATACAGAATACATTGCCGCATTCCGCAAGGGCGGCAAGGAGGAGTTTGATCGCACACAGATCAAATCGCTTGCGGAACAACAAACAGAACGGGGGAGCAGGATATGAAGGTCGCTTTGATCACCAACTATAATATCGGCGAAAAATCGTCGGCGGCTATGACGGTTGCCGAGCGTTTGCAGGAGCATCATTGCCGTATCGCGGTGCCGCTCACTTACAAAGACCGCATCGAGCGCATGTATCGCCGCCGCCCGAATCTGGTGTTTGATACACCTGCCAATATATACGCAAGTGCCGAGCTGATCGTTGTTCTTGGCGGCGACGGCTCGATCATGGACGTGGCGAGAAACGCCGCCACACGCGGCACGCCTGTACTTGGCATCAACATGGGACGCGTTGGGTATCTGGCGGAGCTTGAAATGAACGAACTGGACCTTCTTGATAAGGTACTGGAGGGGCAGTATACCTTAGATAAGCGAACCATGCTGAATGCTGAGGTCATCAGTTCTACGGGCAAGGAGACCAAAACGGCGTTCGCGCTCAATGACGCTGTGATTTCCAACGGCTCAATAGCAAGAATTATCGATCTGCAGCTCAGCGAAGGCGGTGTGCCCATCAATACTTACCGTGCCGACGGCTTGATCATTTCCACGCCTACGGGTTCAACGGCATATTCCATGTCGGCGGGCGGACCGATCGCCGATCCGAGAATTTCCTGCTTTTGCGTTACGCCGATCTGTCCCCATATGTCGCCTGCACGCTCTATTTTGTTTCCCGATTCGGCAATCATCGAGGTCAAAAACATCTGCCGAAGGGAAAAGGTGCTGTATCTGACACTGGATGGCAGAAGCAACTTTGAGCTCATGAGAAACGATGTGGTGAGGATCACCAAATCCGAGCTTACCACCGCCATCGTGCGCGTGAAAGAGCGGAGCTTTTATGACAAACTCAGACAAAGAAATAACGGAAGGGGATTTTAAGAGTGAAAAATCAAAGACATGAGATCATCAAACTTCTGATCGCAGAGCACGATATCGAAACACAGGATGATCTGATCGCTATGCTTCGCGGAGAAGGCTTTTCCGCTACGCAGGCAACCATTTCCAGAGATATCCGCGAGCTCAAGATCTCCAAGGTCCTCGGCACCAACGGAAAATACCATTATGCCATGTCCGATGGCGGTGCGCATGGTGTTCGCCATTCGTACGTCCGCTCGATCCGCAGTGTGGAGAATGCGGGCAATCTTGTGGTGATCAAGACGGGTCCCGGGCTTGCGCAGGCCGTTGCGGCGGAGATCGATTCCATGGATGTGGGGGAACTGCTCGGCTGTGTGGCGGGTGATGATACCATTGTTGCCGTTTCCAAGACAGAGCAGGCGTCAATGGATTTCTGCGAGGGGCTTAAAAAAAGGATAGGAATTGTTTAAATAAAAGGGAGGCAAGCTATGCTGCAGTCGATTCATATTGAAAATGCCGCGGTGATCAAATCAGCGGATATTGATTTTGAAAATGGCTTTATGGTGCTCAGCGGTGAAACGGGAGCAGGTAAATCCATTATTATCGACAGCATCAATCTGTTATCGGGCAATCGCATTTCGCGCGACATGATACGAACGGGAGAGGATAAGTTGCTGGTCAGCGCGGTTTTTTCGGATTGCCGACAGGAAGCACTTGCTCTTTTGGAGTCGTACGGAATTGAGAGTGACGGCTCGATCATGCTTACAAGAACGCTTTCCCGTGACGGAAAAAGTGCGGTTAAGATCAACGGCAGGACGGTGACGCAAAGCCTTCAGAGGGAGCTTTGCCGTCTGCTGATCAATATACACGGGCAAAATGATAACCCGAGGCTGATGCAAAAATCGGCTCAGATCGAAATTTTGGATTCTTATGCCGAAAACGGACAGGCGCTTAGTGCGTATGCGCAAAGCTACCGCGCACTAAGTCAGGTCAAAAATCGCCTTTTGGAGCTTGACAGCAATACCGCTGAAAAGCTTCGCATGAGGGATATGCTGAAATATCAGATCGAGGAGATCACGGCGGCAAAGCTGAAAGAAGGCGAGGAGGAGCGTTTGGAGGCGGAATCCAAAAAGCTTTCCGCCATGGAAAAGATCCAAAATCAGACCTATGCGGCGTATCAGGCACTGCAGGGCGGCGAAAAGAGCGTTACGGTGCTTATCGACAAAGCCGCTACGGCACTCTCAAAGATCGGGGACGTGCTCCCCGAGGCGGCAGAGGCGGCAGAGCGTCTGAGGGAATTCCGCTATGAGATCGAGGATATTGCCGATACGATTCAAGGATGTGCCGCAGAGGAAAATCCCACAGAACGCCTTGACAGGATCGAAGGGCGTCTGAATACGATCACAAAACTGAAGCGGAAATACGGCGCGGACGTGGCAGAGATCATCGCGTTTTGCAAAAAGGCACAGGAGCAGCTGGATACCATTGACAACGCCGACGTTGTCCGTGAGGATCTTGAGAAGGAGATCAAACGTCTTGAAGGACAGACAAGGGAGCTTGCCGATGCCATTCATCAAAAGCGTGCGGAGGCTTCGGAGAAGATCATTTCGGCAGTCAGTGAGACACTTGTTTTTCTGGATATGCCAAAGGTGCGTTTTTCCATTGCGGTGAATGCACTGGACGATTTCAGACCCGATGGCAGTGACGAGGTGGAGTTTTTGATCTGTGCCAACGCGGGCGAGCCTCCCAAGCCGCTTGAAAAGATCGCGTCGGGCGGTGAACTGTCGAGAATCATGCTGGCCCTGAAAAGCGTCCTTTCCGACAAGGATGGCGTGGAGACCGTCATTTTTGATGAGGTGGATACAGGCATTTCGGGCAAGACCTCACGAAAGGTGGGCCTTAAGCTCAGAGAGATCGCAAGACAGATACAGGTCATTTGCGTTACCCATTCGGCGCAGATCGCCTCGCTTGCCGATGCACATTATCTGATAGACAAGCATGAAATGGGCGGCAGGACAGAGACCGAGGTATCAATGCTTGACCGCGAGGGCAGAATTGCCGAGGTAGCAAGAATTCTGGGCGGAATTGACGTGACCGACGCCCAGCGTGCGGTTGCCGAGGAATTGATCACGGAAGGAGAGAATTATGACTAAGACCAACGCCATGCGACGTTTGGACGCGGCAAAAATTCAATATGAGGTCAAGGAATACGAGGTGGACGAATCCGACCTTTCGGGCGTTCACATTGCCTCACAGATCGGACTGCCGTTCGAACAGGTGTTCAAAACGCTGACGGCAAAGGGAGACAAGACGGGCGTGATCGTGTTTTGCATCCCATGCCACAAGGAGATCGACCTCAAAAAAGCCGCCGCGGTTACCGGTAACAAAAAGGTGGAGCTTCTTCATGTGAAGGATCTGCTTGCCACAACGGGATACGTGCGCGGCGGATGCTCTCCCATCGGTATGAAAAAGAAATTCCCCACTTTTATTGAAGAAAGCGCGCTGGATCATGAAAAAATAACGGTCAGCGCAGGTATGAAGGGCGCACAGCTTCTTTTGAACGTTTCGGATCTTGTGAAATTTACCGAGGCAAAAGTGTGCCAAATTGTGTAAAAGCTATTGCAAAAAAGATATTTTTGTATTATAATATTAAGAGTTTTGTTTTGAAAACGGACAGAGGAAAGAAAAATGCTGAAGATCAAACAGAAAATTGCAGAAAAAATTACAGAGCAACTGAATGCCTCTTTTCCCGAGGCACAGGTGTCGGCGGCAACCATCGCTTCCATGCTGGAATATCCGCCCGATGCATCTATGGGGGATATCGCGCTCCCGTGCTTTAAGCTGAGCAAGAGCTTGCGCCGTGCGCCTGTTCAGATCGCGGGTCTTTTGGCGGAGAGCGTCAAGGATGATTGTGTTGACAAAGTTGAAAACGTAAACGGTTATCTCAACTTTTACGTGAGCGGAGAATATCTCGGAAACGTGTTGCTTCGCGGCATCGTCGATGAGGGTGATGCTTACGGATCGCAGAAGTTCGGTGAGGGTAAGACCGTGGTGCTTGACTATTCTTCACCCAACGTGGCAAAGCCCTTCCATATCGGACACCTTGGTACCACTGTGATCGGTCACGCCATCAAAAAGCTCCATGAGTTTGTGGGCTACAAGTGCGTGGGCATCAATTATCTTGGTGACTGGGGCACGCAGTTCGGTAAGATGATCGTAGCATACCGCAAATGGGGCAACCATGACGAAGTGGAAGAAGGCGGCGTGGATAAGCTGGTGGAGCTTTACGTTAAGTTCCATAATGAGGCGGAGGAGCATCCCGAGCTGAACGATGAGGCGCGTGCCGAATTTCATAAGCTGGAGGAGGGCGACAGCGAAAACATTGCGCTTTGGCAGTGGTTTGTTGACGTCAGCCTTGTGGAATATAAAAAGACCTACAAGCTTTTGGGTATCGAATTTGACAGCTATAAGGGCGAGAGCTTTTATACCGACAAGATGCCCGCGCAGGTGCAAAAGCTGCGCGATGGCGGTCTTCTTAAGATCGATGACGGTGCATCCATTGTCGATCTTGAGAAATACGGCATGCCGCCCTGTTTGATCCTCAAGCGTGACGGCTCCACGCTGTATCCCACCCGTGATATTGCCGCCGCCGTATACCGCAAGGAGACCTATGACTTTGAAAAAGCCATTTACGTTACCAGTGCGGCGCAGTGCTTGCACTTCCAGCAATGGTTCAAGGTCGTGGATATGATGGGCTATGAGTGGGCGGATTCGCTGGTTCACGTGCCGTACGGAACGGTGAGCATCAACGGCGAAAAGCTGGCTACCAGAACGGGTAACGTCATTCTTCTGAAGGATCTGTTTGCGCTTGCCATTGAGAAGGTGGGGGAGATCATGGCGGAGAAAAACCCCGAGCTTCGCGGCAGAACCGATATTGCGGAGTCTGTCGGTGTGGGTGCCATTGTATTTTATTATCTTTCCAATAATCGCATGAAGGATATCAATTTTGTCATGGAGGACGCGCTCAGCTTCGAGGGCAATACGGGTCCGTACGTGCAGTATACTTACGCCCGTGCTTGCTCGGTGCTCTCCAAGTGCGGAGAGGTGGATACGGGAGCAAAGATAGCACTGACAGCCCCTGAGGAATCGGCGCTGATCAAGGTGCTTGCCAAATTCCCCGAAAAGGTGCTTGATGCGGTGAGAGATTATGAGCCTTCGGTGATCGCGCGATACATTCTGGACGTGGCGGCGGCGTTCAACCGCTTCTACCATGAATGTAAGATCGTGGGAGCTGAAAATGAGCAGGTGCGCAACACCAGATGTGTGCTGACGCTTGCCGCCAAGACCGTGCTTGGCAATGCGTTTGGTCTCATCTGTTTGAAGAAAGAAGAAAAAATTTAAGGAGAATATAGAGATGTCAGGACATAGCAAATGGGCGAATATTAAGCACAAAAAAGAAAAGACCGACGCGCAAAAGGCCAAGGTCTTTACCAAGATCGGTAAGGAGATCTCGATTGCCGTAAAGGAAGGCGGCGGAGACCCGAACAGCAACTCCAAGCTTCGTGATCTGATCCAGAAGGCAAAATCCAATAACGTGCCCAATGATAACATTGAGCGTATCATCAAGAAGTCGATGGGAAGCACCGACGAGACTTATGAGGAGATCGTGTACGAGGGCTACGGTCCCGGCGGTGTTGCCGTTATCGTACAGACCACGACCGACAACCGTAACCGCACGGCGGGCAACGTGCGTTCGTATTTTGCCAAGTATCACGGCAACCTCGGTCAGTCGGGCTGTGTTGGATTTATGTTTGAGGAAAAGGGCGTTATCGTGATCGATAACGAGGATGGCGATATTGATGAAGATAAGCTGATGGAAACGGCACTTGAGGCAGGCGCTGAGGACTTCACCAAGGACGGTGAGGCGTTTGTGGTGTATACCGTTACCGACGATCTTTACGCTGTCAAGGAGGCAATTGAAGCGGCAGGCTACACTGTGGCTTCCGCTGAAAAGGACAAAATTCCTTCCACCACCGTCACCCTTGAGACCGAAGAGGACCTTAAGTTTATGGGACTTCTTGTTGAAAAACTGGAAGAGGACGACGACGTTATGGAAGTTTACCATAACTGGGAAAACTGCGATTGACCGTTTGACGGTAAAAAAAGACGGTTTGCCGAGCGCGGCAAACCGTCTTTTATGTTCAAATGGATTTTTAATGATTTTTGTCAATGGTTTTAAAAAAACGGAATTCGTGCAACCCTGCAAAATAGGCAAGCGATGCGGTCACGATCATGGGGATCATGATGATAAACCACATAAACCATATCGAGTTGAGCGGGACGCCGCCCACGCGAATGGCAAGAAGTCCCGTGTACATTCCCTCGATCAAAAGCCCCAAGGTGGCGGCAATGCCGCCCGCATTGCTGAAAAAGGAAATGTGGGAAAGAAGATTGCCAAGCGTGATCAACACCGCGATCAGGAAGTTGACAACACTTGCCGCAAGTCCCATATAAAGTCCCGAGAGACGGTACACACCGGGCTCCTTGCGCGCAAAGCAGTGTGCATCCTTGGCACCGATGTTCCACAAAAGATTATAGATCAGAAACAGGTAAAACAGGATCGAAAAAACACTTGTGACGATCTGAAGCGTGGCAGGTTGGACTGCTGTGACGTCAGTCGACGTGCTTTTTGAGCCTGTAGCAATTGCCAGGGAAATACCGAAAAGGGCAATGGCAATCTGGTATAAAAACATTTTTACAATATCGTAAGAGCGTTCTTTAAGAAATCCGAGCATGTTTGGGTACACTCCGTGCAATAATTTTTTCGAGTATATTATATCGTACACATATGACGAAATTAAGAATAAAGACAAAAGTTTACACTTTATCCACTAAAAAATAAATAGTTTTTGTATAATAGAAGGTGTAATGTATAATAGAAAAGGAATAGTAAAATAAAAAAGGAATGGAGAGGAGGGCAAATATGGGAGAGATCAACGTGGCGGAGTTTCCGTCGGTGCTCAGAGATTTTATGGCATATAAGTCTGCCATTCAGGGGTGTTCGTCAAGGACTGTGGACGAATATATGCTTGACTTGCGCACATTTTTCCGTTTTTTGATCGCCTCGCGCGGCGGACTTCCCACCATTGGCGAGGAATTTGAGAATATAGATATCAGACAGGTAGATCTGGAGTATGTCAAAGGCGTATCCACCGAGGAGATCTATTCTTTTCTCATGTATGCGGGAAGTACAAGGGGCAATCAGAATGCCGCCAAGGCAAGAAAGCTGTCAGCACTCAAAGCCTTTTATCGCTATCTTGTGTCAAAAAAGCACTATTTTGAAAAGGATCCGACAGCGAATATTGAGTCACCCAAAAAGCGGCAGTCGCTTCCCAAGTTTTTGACCTTGGAGGAATCTATCGCATTGCTTGATGCGGTCAAAAACGACAAGGAATCGGGGACCGTGGCACGGGATTACGCCATTATCACGCTGTTTCTCAACTGCGGCATGCGTCTGTCGGAGTTGGTGGGTATCGACCTTTCCGATATCGACAGAGAGCTTCGATCGCTTCGTGTAATAGGAAAGGGAAACAAGGAGCGTATCGTTTATTTGAACGAGGCGTGCCGCGATGCACTGGTCTCTTATATCAGGCAAAGGGCGGAGCAGGCGCAGGAGGAAAAGCTGAATACCGCGGCACTGTTTCTCAGCTCGCGCCATCAGCGTATCAGTGTCAAGACCGTCCAGTGGATGGTATATAAATATCTGGGCTTGGCAGGGCTTGAATCCAAGCACTTTTCGGTGCATAAGCTCAGGCACACGGCGGCAACCTTAATGTATCAGTCGGGCAATGTGGACGTTCGCGTGCTGAAGGACATTTTGGGGCATGAGCAGCTCAACACCACGCAGATCTATACGCACGTCAGCAATCGGAGCATGGAAGAGGCCATGAACGAAAATCCGCTTGCCAAGGTGAAGAAGGAGAAGATATGAATTCGGAGCAAAAGCGTTTCGTTTTACACAGTGACTATCAGCCGACGGGCGATCAGCCTGAGGCGATCAAGGCACTCACCGAGGGCGTGCTTGCGGGCGACCGCATGCAAACACTTCTCGGCGTGACGGGCTCGGGAAAGACCTTTACTATGGCGAACGTCATTGCCAACGTGCAAAGACCCACACTGGTACTGGCGCATAACAAGACCCTTGCGGCTCAGCTTTGCTCGGAATTTCGGGAATTCTTCCCCGAAAACGCTGTGGAATATTTTGTGTCCTATTATGACTATTATCAGCCCGAGGCGTATATTCCGGGGCGTGACATGTATATTGAAAAGGATGCACAGATCAATGACGAGATCGACATGCTTCGTCACAGTGCCACCTCAGCACTGTTTGAGCGGCGCGACGTCATCATCGTGGCAAGCGTGTCCTGCATCTATTCCTTGGGTGATCCTAAGGAATATCAAAAGCTTGTTTTGGCGGTGCGCCCGGGGATGGCAATGAGCCGTGACGATTTTGTGCGGCATCTGATTGCCATCAGCTATGACAGAAACGATATTGATTTCGCCCGTGACCGTTTTCGCGTCAGGGGCGATACGGTGGATGTATTTCCAGCGTCAAATTCGGACAAAGCCATCCGTGTGGAGTTTTTCGGTGACGAGATCGACCGCGTGAGTGAGATTCAGGTGGTGACGGGAGAGCTTTTGCGTACGCTGTCGTACGCCGCGATCTATCCTGCCTCGCACTATGCGGTGTCGGATGACAAAAGGGAGGCGGCTCTAAAGGAAATCGAGCGCGAAATGCGCGAGCGCGTGGAATTCTTCAAAAACGAGGGCAAGCTGCTTGAGGCACAGCGTATTGAGGAACGTGTGAAATACGATCTGGAGATGCTTCGCGAGGTGGGCTTTTGCTCGGGCGTGGAGAACTATTCGCGTGTGCTGGCAGGCAGACCCGTCGGTTCAACACCTTACACGCTTCTTGACTATTTTCCGAAGGACTTTTTGCTGTTTGTGGACGAGTCGCATATGACGTTGCCGCAGGTGCGCGCCATGGGCGGCGGCGACAGAGCGCGAAAGACAAATCTTGTGGAGTACGGCTTTCGCTTGCCGTCGGCGTTTGATAACCGCCCTCTGTTTTTTGAGGAGTTTGAAAGCAAACTGAATCAGACCGTTTTCGTCAGCGCAACGCCGGGAGATTATGAGCTTGAGCACACCGAAAAGCCTGTGGAGCAGCTGATCCGTCCGACAGGACTGCTTGACCCCGCCATTGAGGTGCGCCCCGTAGAGGGACAGGTGGACGATCTTTTGATGGAGATCCGAGGGAGGGCAGAGAAAAACGAAAGAGTGCTTGTTACCACGCTGACAAGAAAAATGGCAGAGGATCTGTCAGGGTATCTTGAGCAAAACGGTGTCAAGGTCAAGTATATTCATTTTGATGTGCAGACTATTGAAAGAATGGAGATCATCCGCGATCTGCGTCTTGGTGTATTTGACGTGCTGATCGGTATCAACCTGCTTCGTGAGGGACTTGATATTCCCGAGGTGTCGCTGGTCGCCATTCTCGATGCAGACAAAGAAGGCTTTTTGCGCGCCGAGAGAGGTTTGATTCAGACCGTGGGACGTGCGGCGCGAAACGCCGAGGGACACGTGATCATGTATGCTGACCGTATCACCGAGTCCATGCGCAAGACCATTGCCGAGACCACCCGCCGCCGCGCCATTCAGGATGCGTATAATAAGGAAAACGGTATTGTGCCAAAGACAGTCGTCAAGGGCGTGCGTGACGTGATCGAGATCGGTGCCAAGGGTGATCTGACCGATGATAAGAGGATAGGCGCCAAAGCCAAGGCAGGCAAGTTGACAGCTAAGGAAAAGGCAACGCTGATAGAACAGCTGACAGACAAGATGCATGAGGCGGCAAAGCGGCTTGATTTTGAGCAGGCTGTCTTGTACCGCGACCGTATCCGTGAGCTTGAAAACGAGAAGAAATAAGGAACGAATTATGGCAAATGAAATTGTAATCAAAGGTGCCCGTGTCAACAATTTGAAAAATATAGACGTGACCATCCCCAGAGACAAGCTGGTGATCTTTACAGGGCTTTCCGGTTCGGGAAAATCCTCCCTTGCGTTTGATACGCTTTATGCGGAGGGACACAGACGCTTTGTGGAGTCGTTGTCCTCGTATGCCAGACAGTTTCTCGGACAGATGGACAAGCCCGACGTGGATCTGATCGAGGGGCTTTCGCCCGCGATCTCGATCGACCAAAAATCCACCTCCAAAAACCCGCGCTCGACGGTGGGAACCGTGACCGAGATCTATGACTATCTGAGACTTCTTTATGCCCGTGTGGGAATTCCCCACTGTCCCATCTGCCATAAAGAGATCCGCCAGCAGACCACCGATCAGATCATAGAGAGGGTTTTGGAACTGCCCGAGGGCGAACGCTTTATGGTATTGGCACCCGTGGTCAGAGCCAAAAAGGGAATGCACGAGAAGGTGTTTGCCGATGCCAAAAAGAGCGGATACTCGCGTGTGAGGGTGGACGGCAACCTTTATGAGCTTTCGGAAAATATTACGCTGGATAAAAATATCAAGCACAGCATTGAGATCGTGGTTGACCGCTTGGTCATGCGCGCGGATATCCGTTCGAGACTTTCGGATTCTGTGGAAAACGCGTTGCGCATAGCCGACGGACATTTGACTGTGACGGTCATGCCCCGTGAGGCAGAGCCGTACGAGCTTGAATTTTCCCAAAGCTATGCCTGCGAGGAGCACGGCATTTCCTTTGGCGAACTTGAGCCGAGAATGTTTTCCTTCAATAATCCCGCGGGTGCGTGCGATTTTTGCCTAGGTATCGGAGAGCTTAACAAGATATCGGTAGACAAAATGATCCCCGACCGCTCTTTGTCACTCGACGAGGGGGCGATCGCCGTCAACGGCTTTAAAAGTCTTGAGGAAGAAAGCTGGAACGGACCGCTGTTTACCGCGGTGGGTGAGCGCCATGGCTTTACTCTCAGTATGCCGATCAAGGACTTTCCCGAAAATGCGCTTCGCGCGCTTCTTTACGGAACGGGTAACGAGCTGTATGATATCCTGCGCTATTTCGGCGGTCAGGAATACCATCAGAAGGTCAAATTTGAGGGACTTGTCAAGATGGTGGAGCAGCGCATGGCGCAGGGCATGAATGCCGAGTATTATGAGCAGTTTGTGGAGCAGTCGGTGTGCCCCAAATGCGGCGGCAGCCGTTTGTCGGCAAACGCGGCGTCGGTTATGGTGGGTGGACTTAATATCCATGAGTTTTGTCTCTTGCCCGTGAAAAAGGCACTTGAATTTGTGGAAGGCTTAAAGCTCACCGAGAGCGAAAAGCTGATAACCAAGGATATTTTTAAGGAGATCAAGGCAAGACTTGGCTTTCTGGTCAACGTGGGCCTCGATTATCTGACGCTTGCGCGCAAGGCAGGTACGCTATCGGGCGGCGAGCATCAAAGAATACGTCTTGCCACGCAGATCGGCTCCTCGCTGGTGGGGGTTCTGTACGTGCTGGACGAGCCGAGTATCGGTCTGCATCAGAGGGATAATTCCCGTTTGATCGCCACCTTGAAGCACCTGCGTGACGTCGGTAACAGCGTGATCGTAGTGGAACATGACGAGGAGACTATGCGCGAGGCAGACTTTATTGTCGATATCGGCCCCGGTGCGGGCATACACGGCGGCAAGGTGATTGCGGCAGGCACGCCCGAGGAGATTATGAAATGTGAGGCGTCCGAAACAGGTGCCTACCTGTCGGGGCGGAAAAGCATCCGTGTGCCGAGCCAGAGACGGCAGGGCAACGGGAAATTTTTGCGTATCGTGGGGGCGGCTCAGAATAATCTTAAGAATATCGACGTGGATATTCCCCTTGGATGCTTTGTCTGTGTGACAGGCGTTTCGGGCTCGGGTAAGTCGTCGCTGGTCAATGGAATCCTGTATCCTGTGCTTGCCAAAAAGCTGAACGGTGCTTTTGCGGTGTCTGTGGGTAAGCATGACCGTATTGAGGGGATAGAACATCTGGATAAGGTGATCGACATTGACCAAAGCCCCATTGGCAGAACGCCGCGCTCCAATCCCGCCACCTATACGGGGCTGTTTGCCGATATTCGCGACCTCTTTGCCCAGACCCCCGATGCCAAGGCGCGCGGCTATAAGTCGGGACGCTTTTCCTTCAACGTGAAAGGCGGCAGATGCGAGGCGTGCGAAGGAGATGGTGTCAAGTGTATTGAGATGCACTTTTTACCCGATGTATACGTCAAGTGTGACGTGTGTAAGGGCAAACGGTATAACGCCGACACGCTGGAGGTACATTATAAAGGAAAGAATATTTACGATGTGCTGGAAATGACGGTAGAGGAGGGGCTTACCTTTTTTGACGGATTGCCGAGAATTCGCCGTAAGCTGCAAACGCCTTACGACGTCGGACTTGGCTATATCAAGATCGGACAGTCCTCCACCGAGCTGTCGGGCGGTGAGGCGCAGAGGGTCAAGCTTGCTACCGAGCTGGCACGGCGCAGTACGGGTAAGACCATTTATATTCTGGATGAACCGACCACGGGCTTGCATACCGCCGACGTGGCACATCTTTTGTCGGTGCTGCAGCAACTTTGCGACGGGGGCAATACGGTGCTTGTCATCGAGCATAATCTGGACGTGATCAAGACTGCCGACTATATTCTTGACCTCGGTTACGAGGGAGGGGACAAGGGCGGACAGCTGATCGCCAAGGGTACGCCCGAGCAGGTGGCGGCGACGGAGGAATCTTATACGGGGCAATATCTCAAAAAAATGCTCCAAAATGAATAACAAAATGAATATTCATTCACACAATTCAAAAAAATTGAAAAAATCTGCATTTTTATTCAACTTTTTTCGAAAAACCCCTTGACAAATGAATATTTTTGCGTTATAATGTGCGTGTTGAAAGACAGAACAACAAATTAAATGTTTTATCACAGAAAGGAAACACTACCATGAAAAAAATTTTGTCTTTGATTTTGGCCGTTTTGATGCTCGCTACCGCCGTTTGCCTTGTTGGCTGCGGATCCGAGACCGCCGGTACTAAGGTAGCCGTACAGAAGGGTACTACCAGCTTGATGTATGCACAGGTTCTTAAGGGTGTTGAGGCAGTTTCTTATGACACCTTCGCACTTGCCGCCAACGATATGAAGAACGGCAATGCCGCTTACGTTTTTGTTGACAAGACCACTGCAAAAGCTCTTTGCAAGGAAATCAGCGATATCAAGATGATTGACATTGCACTTTCGAGCGAGAACTACGGTATTGGTATTGATCCTGCTCAGGCAGATCTCAAGACCAAGATCGATGGCATTTTGGCAGACAAGGCCGCCGAGATCGATGCTATCAAGGATAAGTACATGAATGGCGAGGAAGATAAGTACGTAGGTGTTACCTCTGCCGTAAAGGATGTTAACAATGCTGCAGGCCAGCTTGTCGTAGCTACCAATGCCGAGTTTGCTCCTTGGGAGTACAAGGAAGGCAACCAGTTCTTCGGCATCGATATGGAAATCGCACAGATTCTTGCCGACGAACTTGGCATGGAGCTTGTTATCGACGATATGGACTTCGATATGGTTGTAGGTGCTGTTGGTAAGCAGGGTGTTGACATTGCTATGTCCGGTATCACCATCACCGCTGAGCGTATGGAAGTTATCAACTTCTCCACTCCTTACTACACCGAGGCAATTGTAGCAGTTTGCAAGGCAGACGATACTTCTCTTGATTCTGTTGGTACCGTTGTTGACCTGTTGAACGTAATCTGTGCTGCCAAGTAATTAAAGTAAATTAAAAAGGTAAATAAAGGCTTAGTGCAAAAGCTAAGCCTTTAATTTGGTTAAATATATGAACAGTATTTCTCAAATGTGGAATGAATTTATCAAGCAATTCATAACCCTTCGCGGATATGAAAACGTATTGAAGGGCTTGTGGGCAACCTTGCAGATTGCGGTGCTTGGATTGCTGATCGGAATTGTGATCGGTACTTTGATCGCTATAGTAAGAGTGATGCCGAAGTATAAGCTGATGCCGAGAATTTTAGACAAGATCTGTGTGTGCTATATTGAGTTGTTCCGCGGAACTCCTATGGTGGTTCAGCTGTTGATCGGTTATTGGGTTTTACTGCCCGCTATGGGAGTGACGGTAAACTCGGGTGTTCCGGTGGCTGTTATCGTGTTCGGACTTAACAGCGGCGCTTACGTCAGTGAGATCATGCGAGGCGGTATTAATTCGGTGGACTCCGGGCAAATGGAGGCAGGACGTGCTGTGGGGTTGACCTATGCTATGGCCATGCTCAAGATCATAGTACCTCAGGCTGTCAAAAACATTTTGCCTACTCTCGGTAATGAATTTATCGTTTTGATCAAAGAGACATCCATTGTCAGCTTTATTGCCGTGACAGACCTTTATAAATCCTTCAAGCAACTGGGCGATCCTACGTACAATTATACCGTTCCGTACCTGATGCTTGCCTTGACGTATCTCGTCATGGTGTTGCTTATCTCTTGGGGTGTTCGGGTGTTGGAAGCAAAACTGAAAAAGAGTGAAAGATAATATGGAAAAGCAGATAGTTTTATCAGTAAAAAAATTGAGTAAAAAATTTGGCAGCAACCAGGTCTTGAAGGGCGTTGACTTAGATGTCTATGAGGGAGATGTGGTTGCAATCATCGGCCCCTCCGGTTGTGGAAAGTCTACTTTCCTTAGATGTGTCAACTGTCTTGAGGATCCCTCGGGCGGATCCATCATGTTCGAGGGAGAGGATCTGGCGGATATGAAGGTGGATATCAACATCCACCGCCAAAAGATCGGCATGGTGTTCCAGCAATTTAATTTGTTTAATAACCTGAGTGTGCTTGACAATATTACCTTGGCACCGGTTCTTGTTGCTAAAAAGAAAAGAAGAGCGCTTCGGAAAAAGAATTTCTTCATTAAGACAGGTAATGTGTTCAGAAAGAACAAAAAGCCTCTTCTTGATTTGGGAAGTCCGATAGCTCAGATCAAAGCGGATGCTAAGGCGAGAGCCCTTGAGCTTTTGCGAGCCATCGGTCTTGAGGAAAAAGCGGCGTCTTATCCTTCTCAGATATCCGGTGGACAGAAGCAGCGTGTGGCGATCGTTCGTGCACTTGCCATGGACCCCAAGGTGATACTTTTCGATGAGCCCACGTCGGCACTCGACCCCGAAATGGTGGGTGAGGTTCTTGATCTCATGAAGCAACTGGCGAATGACGGAATGACCATGGTTGTTGTTACACATGAGATGGGATTTGCCAGAGAGGTAGCCGATCGCGTACTCTTTATGTGCGACGGTGTCATCGAGGAGGAGGCTCCGCCTGCTGAATTCTTTGAGAATCCAAAGAG
The DNA here is from genome assembly GCA_045587785.1 of Eubacteriales bacterium. Lineage (GTDB taxonomy): Bacteria > Bacillota > Clostridia > Oscillospirales > CAG-272 > RGIG8775. The sequence goes on from JAZNDA010000071.1 coordinate 27,067, forward strand.
CCCAAGACTTCAGCAATTCCTTAAGTGTGTGCTTTGATTTTAGCAAAACAAAAGGTGAATTTGCTAAAAAAAGGCGAATTCATAAAATATTAACAAAAAAAATCAAATATATTCTTGACAAAGAGCCTAAATGGTGGTAAATTATACACGTGGTTTGGCACTCGGACGTAAAGAGTGCTAACGCGATGTGAAAACTACCGATCAGGCTCTTATTTTTTGCAAAAGGAGGCAGAACGCATGGACGATATGGGATTAAGCGAAAGAAAGCGGCAAATACTAAAAGCGATCGTGGAAGCTCATATTTCGGGCGGTGAACCTGTTGGCTCCAAGTACATTGTGGAAAATAAGCAGCTGACCTGTTCGTCTGCTACCATACGCAACGAAATGTCGGAGCTTGAGGAAATGGGCTTTCTGGAAAAACCGCACACCTCGTCGGGGCGTGTGCCGAGTGAGCAGGGATACCGCTTTTACGTGGACTCGCTTCTTCAGCACTATGCCATGACCGCGAGTGAGGTGGCGCAGATCAATCAGATCCTCAAGACCAAGATGAGTGAGCTGGACGGCATTTTGGAAAAAGCATCCAAGCTTGCCTCCAATCTGACCAACTACACGGGCTTTGCGGTAAGACCGCGTTACTCGTCTATGTCGATCTCCAAGTTTGAGGCGATAGAGATCGACGAGAACAACCTGCTTTTGGTCATGATCACGGCGGGTGGAAACGTCAAGACCCACCGTCTGAGCGTGGACGGCGGCTGTACTCACGAATCCTTGTCGCTTTTGACAGACGTGCTGAATCAAAATTTAGTCGGTCTGAACAGCGAGGAGATCACGTTGCCGATCTTAGTGCAAATGGAAAACCAAATGGGAGAAAATGCGTACCTTATCAATCCCGTTATCAAGGCGGTTTATGATACCATGAATAGCGAGGATGACGGCGATCTAAGGATCAGCGGACTTAACCGTCTGTTGCAGTATCCCGAGTTTTCGGATTCCGAAAAATTCGGCAAGCTGCTGGGCGCACTGGAGAGCAAGGATGAGATCCTGAATTTGGTGTCCTCGGGAAAATCCGATGACGTCAATGTCATTATCGGCTCGGAGGGCGAATATAAGGTGATGGATAATTCTTCCGTTATCTATAAGCCTATCAAGAAAAACGGGCGTACGGTGGGGGCGATCGGCGTGATCGGTCCGCTCCGTATGGACTATGCCAAGGTGCTTGCCACCATTGAGGAGATCGGGGAAAACATTTCGGATATGCTTGGCGAGACCAAGCAACTGACAAAGGGAGATAAACATGCAGGAAAACAGTAAGCAGGACATAGAGAACAAGGAAACGGCGGCAGAGCCAAAGGATGCAGAGAGCACCGAGGCAGCACAGACTGCCGAAAAGGCTGCCAAGACAGAGAAAACCGACAACAAAAAGAAGATAAAAAAGTTAGAAGAAGATCTTGCGGCGGCAAACGCCAAGGCAGAGGAAACAAACGAAAAATATGTCAGAATGCTCGCAGAGTATGACAATTTCCGCAAGAGAACGGCAAAGGAGCGCGAGGGCATCTACGCCGATGCATATGCCGATGCGCTGACAGCCATTCTTCCCGTGATCGACAATCTGGAGCGCGCGGCAGGCTGTGACGATGCCGAGGGGCTCAAAAAGGGACTTGAACTGACACTTAAGGGATTTGTGGAAACACTTGAAAAGATGGGTGTTCATGAGATCGAGGCGATCGGTAAACCGTTTGATCCCAATCTTCACAATGCGGTGATGCACGTGGAGGATGACGGGTACGGCGAGAATGAGATCGTCGAGGTTCTGATGAAAGGATATCAAAAGGGTGACAAGGTCATCCGTTATTCCATGGTAAAGGTAGCCAACTGAGGCTTCTTGAAATAAAAATTTAAATTATAATTTTGGAGGATATGTATTATGGGAAAGATCATTGGTATAGATTTGGGTACCACAAACTCGTGTGTTGCCGTATTTGAAGGCGGCGAACCTATCGTTATTCCGAATCCCGAGGGCGCGCGCACCACACCCTCTGTGGTTGCGTTTTCCAAAACGGGTGAGAGAATGACAGGTCAGGTGGCAAAGCGTCAGGCTATCACCAACCCCGACAGAACGGTTATGAGTATCAAGCGTCATATGGGTAGCGATTATAAGGTTGCTATCGATGACAAGAACTATACGCCCCAGGAGATCTCGGCTATGATCTTGCAGAAGCTCAAGGCGGATGCCGAGGCGTACCTCGGTACAACTGTGACCGATGCGGTCATCACGGTTCCCGCTTACTTCTCGGACGCACAGCGTCAGGCGACCAAGGACGCAGGTAAGATCGCAGGTCTTGAGGTCAAGAGAATCATCAACGAGCCCACAGCCGCGGCATTGGCGTACGGCATGGATAAGGAAAAGGATCAGAAGATCATGGTCTTTGACCTTGGCGGCGGTACGTTTGACGTTTCCATTCTTGAAATTTCGGACGGCGTGTTTGAGGTTCTTGCTACCAACGGCGATACCAAGCTGGGCGGCGATGACTTTGACGGAAGAGTGATCGACTGGATGGCTGATAAGTTCAAGGCAGAGAACCGCGTTCACCTTCGCAATGATAAAATGGTAATGCAGAGACTGAAGGAAGCTGCCGAAAAGGCTAAGATCGAGCTTTCGGGCATGACCAGCTCCAACATCAATCTGCCCTTCATCACGGCAACTGCCGCAGGTCCGTTGCACTTTGACGCAACACTTACCAGAGCAGAGTTCGACCGCATTACCGCTGACCTTGTGGAAAGAGCTATGATCCCCACAAAGAAGGCGCTTGCGGACGCAGGTCTTACTTTCTCTGAGATCGATAAGGTGCTTCTTGTCGGCGGTTCTACCAGAATTCCCGCTGTACAGGAGGCTGTGAAAAAGCTGATCGGCAAGGATCCCTTCAAGGGTATCAACCCCGATGAATGTGTGGCACTCGGTGCGGCAATTCAGGGCGGTGTTCTTGGCGGTGACGTGAAGGACCTTCTTCTTCTTGACGTTACACCTCTGTCCCTCGGTATCGAAACACTTGGTGGCGTTTCCACCAAGATCATTGACAGAAATACCACCATCCCCGTAAAGAAGAGCCAGATCTTCTCCACCGCGGCTGACGGTCAGACCTCGGTCGAGATCCACGTTCTTCAGGGTGAGAGAGAAATGGCTGCAGGTAATACCACACTTGGACGTTTCAGCCTTGATGGTATTCCTTCCGCTCCTCGCGGTGTACCTCAGATCGAGGTGACCTTCGACATCGATGCCAACGGTATCGTAAACGTCAGTGCAACCGATAAGGGTACGGGCAAGGAAACGCATATCACCATTACGTCCTCTACCAATATGTCTCAGGAGGATATTGATAAAGCAGTCAAGGAAGCTGAAAAATTTGCCGAGGAAGATAAGAAGATGAAGGATGCGGTTGATACCAAGAACCGTGCTGAAAGCCTTATTTTCCAGAGCGAAAAGACACTTGGCGAGATCGGCGATAAGCTTCCCGATTCCGATAAGGATGAGGTAAAGAATGCTCTGG
>JAZNDA010000072.1:0-4485 GCA_045587785.1 Eubacteriales bacterium
CCCGTATAGCCTCATCGTTATCGATCGCATACGGCTACGTATAGTCTGCATCTAACCTTTGCGGCAAATGTTTTCGTCCACCTTTTTTAAAAGGTGGCAGGGGTTTGGGGGCGGCGCCCCCGAAAAGGGGTACGGGGCAGAGCCCCGAGCGTTCTTTCTTACTTCGCCAGTCTGCGCACGTCGAAAGGAAGCGATTTTCCCTCGCGGTACGCCTTTATCACCTTAGCGCACATCTCCCGCGTTTCGGTACTGAAAATATAGTGCTCACACGCGCCCGTGCGGCGAAATTCACCCATCTGCTCGGGCATTGCCGTGGGCAGGCTATTGTAGATCACCGACCGATGCTCCCACTCGCGGAGAATCGGAAAGCTCACGCCGCGCCTGTCTCTCAGCATCGCCCTGCCCTTCCCGCAAGCCTCACAGCCCGAAAGCTCCTTACCCACGCACTTTTCCAGCACCATCAGCGGTATTCTGCCGTACACAATGGCACGGCTCGCGCCGCCGATATCTCGGATCTTCGGCAATGACAGCTCGGGAGAAAGAACCACATCCTCAAACCCAAGTCCCTCAAGTGTTGCGGCGCTTGCGCGGTTGCATACGTTCAGACGGAGATCGCCGTGCACCGAAAAGCCCATGGAATGGGCAAGCTCAAGGTGTCCGACATTCCCCACCAGCGCATGAGAGGCACCAAGCTCCCTTGCCTTCTTTAGCTGTCTTTTTATCTCCCCGCGCTCGCCGTCGAAGATGACAGGGGGCAGTGCCACGCCATCCGTACTGCCGTCAAAACGCTCGAGCGGCAGATAGATCAGGTCAAAATACTCTCTTGCCCCGTTGGGGATCTGCTCGGGATGCCGAAAGACCGCCGTTCTCCTATATTCGCACCTGCCGTGCGCCAAAAGCGGCGATGCGATATCCTTTTGTATCTCGGGAACTTTTGTCAATTTTTTGAGAAGATCGTCCGCCGCCTCACGCCTGAGCGCATTGAGCGCAGAGAGCGGCATCATCAGCCCCTCGTCAAGGGTCAGCGAAAAGTCCGACAGACAAAACGGCGTGGAGCCAAGCTTTGAGAGATTTTTTCCCGCTGACTCTACGGTGAGTGGAGCCGAAAGCGCCTCTGTGGGCACCTGCCCCGTCGCCTCGCCCGTCATGCCGCGCGCACTGAGGGTCACGCGTGCGGGCTTGTCCTTCTCTATCACCGCGCACATTGCCGAAGGCAGTTTTCTCGTTATGCCGCGGAAAGGCACAAGCTCCCGTGTGGCACTCTTATCGTCCTCACTGCGAACGCCAAGCATCGAATGTCCGATCTTTTTTGTAAAATACCCGTCGGTAAAGCCGCCGCGCGAAAAGACGGACGCCAGAAACCGCATTTCCTCATCAGACGCACCGCGCTTTCCGTCCAGCAAGCTGCGGTACACGCTTGCCACGTCCCTGACGTATTCGGGCGACTTCATGCGCCCCTCGATCTTAAGCGACGCCACGCCCATTTCCATCAGCTTTGGGATATGCCTTGCCAGTGCAAGGTCTTTGAGCGAAAGAGGATATTTGCCGTCAAAGGGCAGTCTGCAGGGCTGGGCGCACTCGCCCCTGTTGCCGCTTCTGCCCCCCACCAGCGAGGAAAACAGACACTGTCCCGAATGGCAAACGCACAGCGCGCCATGCACAAATACCTCTGCCTCGATGGGCGAATGGGCGGTAAAATAGGAAAGGTCCCGCATTGACATCTCTCTGGCGCACACCATGCGCGAAAAGCCAAGCGCCGCAAGTCTTTCGGCGGCGTCCACACAGTGTCCCGACATCTGTGTGGATGCGTGCAGAACGGCGGTGGGAAAGTGTCTTCTGATCTCTGCCGCACCGCCGATATCCGCAACAATAAGTGCGTCGGCACCTGCCATGAGGGCAGATTCCGCCGCACTTAAATAGTCCTTTATTTCCCTGTCATAGACCAGTGTGTTTTGCGTGACGTATACTTTTACGCCATAGATATGTGCCAGCGCGATCGCCTCTTTCATGTCTTCGGCGGTGAAGTTTTTCGCATTCATTCTTGCGTTAAAGCCCACACCGCCGAAATATACGGCATCCGCGCCGCCCTCGATCGCTGCCTCAAGCGCCGAAAAAGAGCCTGCGGGGCATAAAAGCTCACACATTGTCAAAAGTGATCAGATCAAACATCGAGCGCACACGCTTTTGTGCCTTCTGCTTTTCCTTTTCTATGCTCAGAGAGGATTCTGCCTTTTCTTGTGCCTTTTCTTCGGGCTTTTCCTCTTTCTCCGCCTCCGTTTCGGGTGCGATATCTATGGTAAGCTGATTTTCATCCACACGGGGACGAAGGGGCTTCATCTCAATATGAAGGTCAGCCACCGTGCTGTCGGCAAGCTCGGTAACAGGGGGCTTTGCCTCGGCAGCTTTCTCGGTCTCGGTCTGTGCCACTTCCTCAGCTATTTCCTCCGTTTTTTCCTCGGTCGCTCCCTCAGCTGCGTCCTCGACAGCCTCGGTGGCGTCCTGCTCGGTAAGTACTTCCTGCTCCATGGTCTCCACAGGCTCGGTAGCGGTGTTTTCAAGCTCGGCACTAAGACGACCCAGCTCCACGTTCTTTGCCAGAAGCTCGGTCTCAACCTCGGAGAGCTTATTTTTCAGAGCCTCCACAAGTGCTTCGGTCTCCACGGTTTTCTGTGTAAGTATTCTGAGCTGTTCGTTTGCGATGCTCACGTCGGACTGGGCGGCATTTTTCGCCTCCTCGGATGCGGCAAGCTGCTCGCGAACTGCCAGAAGCTCCTCTGTCAGCTTACTGTTCTTCTCGCGTTCCGCCTCAATGTCTATGATCTTCAGCTCTCCCTCAAGACGGGTAACCTCCTCCTGCATCTTGGCACGCTCGGCACAGTAATCCAGAGCACAAAGAAGCGCCGCCTCGGTCTTGGGGCAACGGTTTCCGCTCTGCAGATAGATCTCACGGATGCGCCTGTCCACGATACTGCGGAGATTCTCCACCGCCTCGGGCGATTCCTCGGTCACGATGTTCATCTGAACGTCGGCGATCGTAATGGTAAGCTTTTGTTTCATTTGGGGTTCCTCCGTAAAATATGTAAAAAGATACTTGAAAAAAAATACGAAAAGTAGTATAATACAAATATACAATCTAATTATAATACATTTTTATCAAAATGAAAAGGGCTTTTACAAATTTTTTTCAATTTTTCACAAATTTTTTTTGCAATTTACTGCTTTTTACGATATCAAATACCAAAAAATGTTAAAAACTGGGAGGCTTAACCATGATTCAGCTCGGAATTGATGCGGGAACGGCGAAAACGTGCATTTGCGCCAAGGGGAAAGGCATATTGCTGAAAGAACCCTCGGTGATCGCGGTGCGCGCGCAGTCGCACGCCATTTTGGCGTCGGGCAAGAATGCTAAGGTCATGTTGGGCAGAACGCCCCACACGGTGCTCGCTGTAAGGCCCATCCGCGGCGGCGCGGTGAGTGATATCGAGCTGGCGTCGCTCATGCTGGGCGATTTCCTCAATCAGCTTGGCGCTTCCTCGGTCTTTCGCCGCCCGAGCGTGCTTGCCTGTATCCCCTGCGGCGTGGGTGAAAATCAAAAGCGCGCTCTGGAAGACGCTTGCTTTGAGGCGGGCGCGGGCAGTGTGTTGCTTGCCGAAAAGCCCATGGCGGCGGCTCTTGGCGCGGGCATGAGAGTGTCGGGTACCTCTTGCGGCGTTATCGTGGACATCGGCGCGGGTACCACAAACGTGTCTATTATCAGCCATGACGGCATCGTGGTCACGGGCGTGTCGGGCAAGGCGGGCGACAGCTTTACCCACGCTGTGATGGACTATCTGGCAAAAGAGCAAGCCATCCTTGTAGGCGAATGCCCCGCCGAGGCGGTCAAGCACCGCATTGGCTCCCTTGCCAGCGATCCCGATACGCGTAAGCTGGAAATTACGGGCAAGAGCGCCAAAATGGGCGGTGCCTGCCGCGTGTTCGTGTCGGCGGCAATGCTGAAGGAAGCCCTCATCCCCACCGCCAATATTATCGTTAACGCCATCAAAAAGGCTCTCGAGGAAACGCCCCCCGAGCTTTCGTCCGATATCTCCAAATACGGTATCCTGCTCAGCGGCGGCTCTGCTATGATGGTGGGTATGCCCGAATATATCTCATCTCAGCTCGGCGTGAGAGTGGTCGTGTCAAGACACCCCGAGGATGACGTCAGCTACGGTCTTGCCCGTATCATCGACGGCGGCTCCGAGACCGAAAGATATATTGTGAAAAGACAAAGATGATGCGGGGGCTCTGCCCCCAACCCCCCGCCACCTTTTAAAAAAGGTGGACGAAAACTTTTGCCGCAAAATGATTATGGAGACTGTGCGTAGCCAATTAGCGAACGATAACGATAAAGTGAAACGGCAACAGAAGCGCCGTCATTTTTTCGGCTTGTCTTGACAAGCCGAGGACGCCCGAGAATAAAATCGAAAAAACAAGCTCGCTTGTTTT
>JAZNDA010000073.1:0-8940 GCA_045587785.1 Eubacteriales bacterium
GTTGTCCGTCCCAAAATGACGCGAAGTTTGTACGCATCCATTCAGCGAAAGTTTTGGTCAAGCTTTTTCAAAAGCTTGTGGGGTGTGGGGCAACGCCCCACATAAACCGTTCGACACAGCAAAATTTGAAGTTTATAGAAAAAGAAACTGAGTCAAGTGGGCGGAAAGTATCTCCAATCTTAACTCAGTTCCTTTTCATTTATTCAACCTTGGAAAGGTATTCGATTTGTTCTTTTGTCAGCGTGTCGATCTTTCCGCCAAGGGAGGCAAGCTTGATGGTCGCCACCTCAAGGTCGGTCTCTCTGGGTACGCTGTACAGCTTGTTTTCCAGCTTATCGCGGTTCTTGACCAAAAACTCAAGGCTCTTGGCTTGGATGGCAAAGGACATATCCATGATCTCGGCAGGATGTCCGTTTCCTGCGGCAAGGTTAACCAGACGCCCCTCGGCAAGCAGGTTGAGCACTCTGCCGTCCTTCATCTCGTACCCCATGATGTTGGGCTTTCTTTGGGTGTGCGAGACCGAAAGTGCCTGGAGCTCGGGGCGGTTGATCTCCACGTCAAAGTGTCCGCTGTTGGCAAGCAGAACGCCGTCCTTCATGACCTCAAAATGTCTCCCTCGGATAACGTCGTTGGTGCCCGTGATGGTAATGAACAGGTCTCCAAGCGGTGCCGCCTCGTCCATGGTCATGACGCGGTAGCCGTCCATGATCGCCTCAGTCGCCTTGATGGGGTCGATCTCGGTGATGATGACGTTTGCTCCCATGCCCGACAGGCGCATTGCCACGCCCCGTCCGCACCAGCCGTAGCCCGCCACCACGGCGGTCTTACCTGCGATCATAAGATTGGTGGAATTCATAATGCCGTCAAGGGTGGACTGACCCGTGCCGTAGCGGTTGTCAAACAGATGCTTGCAGTCGGCGTCGTTAACGTCGATCATGGGGAATTCCAAAAGTCCGCGCGCCTCACGTGCCTTCAAACGGTGGATGCCCGTGGTGGTCTCCTCGCATCCGCCAATGAGATTTTTGCCAAGGTGGCGGCACTCGCCATGGAGCAGGGAGGTAAAGTCGCCGCCGTCATCGATAATGAGGTCGGGCATACAAGAGAGGGTGGCTTTCAGATGCTCGGTGTATTCCTGTGCGTTTACGCCGTGTCTTGCATAGACCTCAAAGCCGTCTGCGGCAAGGGCAGCGGCAACGTCATCCTGTGTGGAAAGGGGGTTACAGCCCGTCATATACACCTTGGCACCGCCCGCGCGGAGTACCATGCCAAGGTATGCGGTCTTTGCCTCCATGTGGATAGACATGGCGATCTTAAGCCCCTCAAACGGCTTCTCGCGTTCAAATTGCTCGCGGATGGCACCGAGGGCAGGCATATAGGAGCGTACCCAGTTGATCTTATCCATGCCAAAGGGGGCTAAGGAGATATCTTTAATTTCACTCATGGGAAACCTCTTTCAGTTTGTTTTTGATTTTCTAAAAAATATATCGACAATATTTTACCATACCCTACCCAAGAAGTCAATTGGGATATGATAAAAAGCACAAAAAATTTTAAGGCGTACTTTACAAATGACGCCAAAAGGTGTATAATTATCTGTTAGTATAATAGCTTTTGGAGGAAAAGTCATGTTCAGAAAGTATAAAACCATGCTCAAAAGAGAGTTCGCAGGCTATAATGGCGGTGCATTTGCCTCTGACCTCATGGCAGGTCTTACGGTCACGGCGGTGGCATTGCCTTTGGCGCTTGCGTTTGGCGTCAGCTGCGGTGCAGATGCGGCGGCAGGGCTGATTACCGCGATTTTGGCGGGGCTTGTCATCGGTGCGCTGTCGGGTGCTTCGTTTCAGATCAGCGGCCCTACGGGCGCGATGTCGGTGGTCATTCTCGGTGTCATTGCGAAATTTGACCTAAGCGGCGTATTTGTGGTCAGCTTTTTGGCAGGCGTACTGATCCTGCTTTGCTCATTCCTCAAGGTGGGGCGTTTTGTCGGTATGATTCCGCGTCCTGTTATTACGGGCTTTACGGCAGGTATCGCGCTGACCATAGCTCTTGGGCAGGTAGATAATTTTCTCGGCACGGCGTCGTTTGGCCAAAATGCCATCCAAAAGTTTGTCAGCATTCTCACGGGTAAGGCGGGTGTGCCCGATTACCGCACGCTTATCATTGGCGGCATTGTGATCGCGGTGATGCTTATTTGGCCAAAAAAGTGGAACGCAAGAGTGCCGTCCTCACTGGTGGGCATTATTGTGGCAACGGTTGCCAATCTGATCCTCGGCTTTGATATTGCCACAGTCGGTGAGATTCCCAAAAAACTGTTTTTGGATGCCAGACTTTCTTTTGCCGACATAGAATGGAACAGAATAGGCGAATATCTCTCGCCCACGGTGAGTATTGCGGCACTCGGTATGATCGAAAGCCTTCTTTGCGGTGCCAGTGCGTCCAGAATGAAAAATGAGCCCTTTGACGCCGACCTTGAGTTGGTCGCACAGGGCGTGGGTAATATGGTCATCCCGTTCTTTGGCGGTGTACCCGCCACAGCGGCGATCGCGCGAACCAGTGTGGCGATCAAGTCGGGCGCGAGGACGCGTGTGTGCGGTATTGTGCACGCTTTGGGGCTCCTTGCTTCTATGTTCCTCCTTGGCGGCGTGATGGCAAAGCTTCCCCTTTCGGCACTGGCGGGCGTTCTTCTGGTCACCGCTTGGCGCATGAATGAGTGGGAGGAGATCCGTTACATATTCGGTCACCGCTTCTTTGGCGCCATTGCTAAATTCCTCATTACCATGGTAGCGACTATCGTATTTGATCTGACGGTTGCTATTTTGCTGGGCATCGGTTTTTCCATGCTTTTGTTTATCATCCGAAGTGCCAAGCTTACGGTGGATATTTCCGACCCCGACAGAGACGGCGACAGCCATCCCGACTATGTGGTCGCATATATTTCGGGTCCCATCTTTTTTGCCAACCTTGGCGGACTTTTTGGAAAGATCGAGCAGGCACTTGGAGAGTGTCAAATTTTGATCCTTTCCTTCAGAGGTGTACCCGCGGTGGATACCAGCGGCGTGGAGGCGATACTGGAATGTATTGACGGGCTTACGGAAAAGGGTGTCAAGGTCTCGGTCTGCGGACTGAATGACAGTGTGAAGAAAATGCTGGAAAAAGGCGGTCTTTTTGACAGAAAGGATATAGCGGTCGAGACGACCATCGATAAACTGCTTATCAAAGAATAAAAGGAGCTAACATGATAATAAGGAGAGTGACGCTGCCGTCGCCCACACCGAGCAATGTTTGCATTGCCCACGTGACCGATCTGCACAATAAGATCCCACCCGATTTGATGAGTGCCATCCAGGCGGAACACCCCGACATGGTGCTTGTGAGCGGAGACATCGTCCACAGCGCGGATGCGTGGGAGAGGGGAATAGATTTTTTGCACAAGTGTGCGCTTCGATATTTCACGTGCTGTTCGCTGGGCAATCACGAGTTTAAATACGGTGCGGATTTCAGAGAGAAGATACGGCAAACGGGCGCGGTGCTTCTGGATGACAGCTATATTGTGAAGGGCGGCTTTGTCATCGGCGGACTTACCACCGGCTTTGCCAAAAAAGAGCAGGGGACCCTTAAGCGCACACCGATGCCAAAAACCGACTGGCTTGACGGCTTTTGTGCTCAAAAGGGCTATCGCATCCTTTTATCGCATCATCCCGAGTATTTTGATCTTTTAAAAGACCTTGATATCGATCTTGTTTTATCGGGACACGCGCACGGCGGACAGTGGCGTTTTTTCGGTGTTCCGATATTCTCGCCAGGGCAGGGGATATTCCCAAAGTACACGAGTGGCTTCTATGAAAACAGGATGTTTGTCAGCCGCGGACTTGCCAATACCGCACCCGTGCCGAGGTTTGGAAATCCGACCGAGCTTGTGATCCTCAGAGGAACAAAATCGAACGGATAGGTCCAAAAAGTTTTCCACAGGCAAATGCACAGCCTGTGGAAAAAAACAGCTTGTTTTTATTGGCTTTGACCGAGTTTTCCACAGATAAGGGGTAGTTTTCCACAGCTTTTCTGTGGAAAACTCGGGTTTTTAAGTCAAAACGGAGCCTTTGCGTTTCTTTTGCAAAAGCTCCGTTTTTTGGAAATTTGTCAAAAATAAGGGGATCATTCGCCGAACATACCGCCGCCGATAAACTCGCGGATGAGCGAATTTTCGGGTACGAGCTCGGTGGGGATTTCGGGGATGAGCGAAAGTGCTTCAAACAGTTCGGTAAGCCAAGGATATTTCGCCTCGGCACTTGGCATGGAGGCGGGAAGAAAATGCTTATACAGGCACAGCTCATACGGGAAAAAGGTATCAATGTCAAAATGGGCGCGGTGCTTGTAGGGCATAATATAGAGGTTTTCGCCCCGCTCCACGCTTTCATACAGGTCAATCGTACCCTCGAACGAGCGGCCGCGGGTACGTACGTCGCGTATCATACGGCGTGCCAAGCGGATCTTTGATGGGTGCAAACGGCGATCGTCTGGCAGGTCTACACGCGTTCGGACGCTGACGTATACGCGCGTGGTATAATCGTCGGCATCGATGACATCGGGGTTGAGCGCATGAATACCCTCCAGTACGATGATCTCATTTTTCCCGAGCTTGAGTGTCTCACCGCTGTCTTCTCGGGAATTGGTAAGAAAGTTAAAACGGGGGATGTGCACCTCTTTGCCCGCGTGAAGCGCGGAGAGCTGTGTGTTCAGAAATTCGGCATCAAGACGGGCAGGGGATTCAAGATCCAGCTTATTCTCGGCAAACAGCTCTTTTTCCTCGGCTGTCAGCGGATGAAAGTAATTGTCAAGCGACAGAACGTGTGTTTGACAGCCCTTATGGTCAAGGAGATGTTCGGTCAGACGCGCGGTCGTGGTCTTGCCCGAGCCCGTGGGACCCGAGATCAGGACAATGGGGCGCTCCTCGGCAGCCCCTGCAATTTCCGAGCAAAGCATGGAAATTTTGTCTTGATAGGCTTTTTCACACTCATTAATAAAATTTTGCGGTGATTTTTGTATGTTGGCTGTGATCAATTCCGGTCTCATAAGCTTCCTTTCCGTATACTTTATTTTTATTAAATGAAAGCGGTGTCGGCTTGGTGACACAAACGGTTTGTAAAAATCAGTATACACTTTTTTTGAAAAATTATTACAACGCTCCTTTATTTAGCATTATACCATATTATTTTTACGAAAACAATAAGGAAAATGTAATTTTTTGCTAATGTCAAAACAAAAATAAAGGATATTGACTTTTTCTCTGTAAAGTGGTATAAATATATAGATAAAACGAAAACGGATGAGTGGGATATGCAGTATAAAATTACCAACGGCGCCGTGTACTATGACAGTGACATGGTGCTTGAAAATATCGATATAGAGATCAATGACGGCGAAAAGATCGCCGTTGTGGGCAGAAACGGATGCGGCAAGACCACGCTTCTGAAAGCCATCATGGGTGAGGTCGAGATGGAGGAAGGAACGGGAGAGAGCGAATTCCGTGTATCCAAGGTGGGTGCCCCCGAGATCAGCTATCTCAGACAGATGCCCTTTGAAAACGAGTATACGCCTATGGGTGAGGAGGTACGTAAGGTTTTCCGTCACCTGACCGACATGGAACAAGAGATGCAGGTGCTGGTCAACAAGATGGAAACAACAAGCGATGAGAGGACCATTGCGGCGTTCACTGCCTTAAATGATCGATACATTGCGCTTGGTGGTATGACCTATCAGAAGGAATACAAGACTGTCATACGTCGCTTCGGATTTTCGGAAGAGGATGAGAAAAAGGCACTGGCGGAATTTTCGGGCGGTCAGCGCACCAAGATCGCCTTTATCAAAATGCTTCTGACCAGACCCGACATCTTGCTTTTGGACGAGCCTACCAACCATCTGGATATCAGCACCGTTGAATGGTTGGAGGGGTATCTCAAAAGCTATAAGTCCACGCTTGTCATTGTGTCGCATGACCGACTGTTTCTTGATCGTATCGTGGACAAGGTTTATGAGATTGAGTGGGGCGAGACACGGTGCTATAAGGGTAACTATGCGGATTTCGAACAGCAAAAGAAGGCAAATTATTACAAGCAACTGAGGGACTATGAGCATCAGCAGGCCGAGATCGCAAGGCTGAACCGTTTGATCGAGCGGTTTCGCTATAAGGCATCCAAGGCAAAAATGGTGCAGTCCAAGATCAAGCTTCTTGAGCATATGAAGTTGATTGCCGCGCCCGACAGAGCGGATACGGGAACCTTCCGTTCGCGCTTTCAGCCCGAGCTTCCCAGCTCCCGTGTGGTGCTGGATGTGAAGGATATGGTGATCGGGTATGATACGCCGCTTGCCAAGATCAACCTGCACCTTGAGCGCGGACAAAAGCTTGGTATCATTGGCGGAAACGGCATTGGCAAGTCCACGTTTCTCAAAACGCTGATGGGTAAGGTGGCACCGCTTTCGGGGCGGTTTCAGTTTGGCTACAACACTGACATCGCGTATTTTGACCAACAGCTTGCACAGATCAGCGGCGAGCAAACCATTTTTGATATATTCTCAAATGCGTATCCCAAATTAAACGATTCCGAGGTGAGAAGTGCGCTTGGTGCATTCCGATTCACGGGTGAAGAAGTATTCCGCACCGCGTCCACGCTGTCGGGCGGTGAAAAGGTGCGTCTGACGCTGTGTAAGCTGCTGTACAGCCATCCAAACGTCCTGATCCTTGATGAGCCTACCAATCACATGGACATTATCGGCAAGCAGACCCTTGAAGACATTTTGACCGAATATGAGGGTACGGTCATTTTTGTGTCCCATGACAGATATTTTGTGCGAAAGATCGCCGACAGGCTTCTGGTGTTTGAAAACGGAGGCGTGAGCTACGTTGATTCGGACTACGATCTGTATGAGCAAAAGCGTTTGGCGGCACTCACTGCCCATGAGGAGCAAACGCCAAAGGAGACGCCGAGGGAGAAAAAGGTGCGTCAGATGTCACCTAAGAAGGAGCTTGACAAAAAGAAAAAACGCATAGAGCGTCTTGAGCTTCTGATGCAGGAGTGTCAGACTGAGATCGACGAATTTGATGGTCAGATCGCATCACCCGAGGTCTATTCCGATTACCAAAAGCTGACAGAGCTTCAAACGCAGATCGACACTGTCAAGCAAAAGCTGGATGAGTATGAGGAAGAATGGACCGCGCTTATGCTGGAGCTTGAGGAAATGGAGACTGGGGTCTGAAAAATCAAGAAAAAATAAGGTTAAAATATTCTGACATTGAAAACATTTTAGGAGATTAAACATGGAATCTAAAAGAAGTTCATTTACGGGTAAGATCGGTTTCGTGCTTGCTGCCGCAGGCTCTGCCGTTGGTCTTGGCAACATATGGCGTTTTCCGTATCTTGCAGCGAAATACGGAGGAGGAATATTCCTTCTTGTTTACATCGCATTGTCTGTAACCTTCGGTTTTTCCTTAATGGTGGCTGAGATCGCCATTGGAA
Source organism: Eubacteriales bacterium (assembly GCA_045587785.1). Lineage (GTDB taxonomy): Bacteria > Bacillota > Clostridia > Oscillospirales > CAG-272 > RGIG8775. Next base: position 7,512 of record JAZNDA010000073.1, read on the forward strand.
GAAAGACCAAGCTCAGTGCGATCAGTGCTTATGGTGCGTTAAATAAGCGGTTTTCCTTCGTCGGCATCCTTTGCTCGCTTGTCCCCGTCATCATTTTGCCGTATTATTCGGTCATCGGTGGCTGGGTCATGAAATATATGTTCGGCTTTATGGTGGGTAAGACCGCGGAAATGGCGCAGGATACCTACTTTAACAATTACCTTGGCATTGTGGGTGAGCCTATTTTCTGGTTCTTGCTGTTCATCGGCGTCACAGCTCTTGTTGTCATGATCGGTGTTGAAAAGGGCGTGGAAAAGATCAGCAAGATCATGATGCCCATCCTTATCGTGCTTATTCTGTTTATTGTGGTTTATACCATCGTTACTATGGACGGAGCATGGGACGGTGTCATTTATTACATCAAGCCCGATTTTTCAAAGTTTTCGATCATGACGGTGGTTGCCGCCATGGGACAGCTCTTTTATTCCATGTCCCTTGCGATGGGTATTATGATCACCTTCGGTTCGTATATGAAGCAGGATATTGCTATTGAAAAAGCCACAAAGCAGATCGAGATCTTTGACACGGGTGTGGCATTCCTTGCGGGTCTTATGATCATTCCCGCCGTGTTTGCCTTCTCGGGCGGCAATGAAGAAGCACTCGGACAGGGTCCCGGGCTTATGTTCGTTACGCTTCCCAAGATATTTGATTCGATGCCCGGCGGCTCGTTTATCGGTGCGGCTTTCTTTATCATGGTGCTTTTTGCGGCACTTACCTCGTCCATCTCTTTGATGGAGACCGTGGTTTCCATTTTTATGGATAAGCTGAAGCTGGGAAGAAAAGCGTCTATTTTTGTCACACTCGCGGTCTCGCTTGTTTTGGGACTTCTTTCTTCTCTCGGATACAGTGCGTGGGCAGATGTGAAGCTCATCGGCATGCAGTTTCTGGATTTCTTTGATTTCCTGAGCAACAGCTTGCTTATGCCGATCGTTGCGCTTGCCACCTCTATATTTGTGGGATTTGTTCTGAAGCCTAAGACCGTCATTGAGGAAGTGGAGCTTACGGAAAAATTTAAGTTCAAAAAGCTTTTCACGGTGGTGATCCGTTACGTTGCACCCGTTTGTATTCTTATTATTCTTGGTTCGTCCATCCTTTCTGCGTTCAAAATCGTGAGCATATAAATCCGAGAAAATGAAAAAGATCAGAATTACCGTTATGAAAAAGGTCTGTCACAAGGATCTGATAGAAAAATATGAAAATCCCATTGAGCACGCGTGCGATTTGACAGTGGGGCAGGTCTTTATTGCCGACGGATGGCAAAAACCGATGGGGCTTTGTGACAGTGCGTGGGACACGCTCTCACCCTTCGTGATGACCTTGGCGCACGGCGGCGAGGATTTTTACGACGGTTGGATGAAAAACAAGAAAAGCGCCATGATCTCCTGCAACG
>JAZNDA010000074.1:0-20838 GCA_045587785.1 Eubacteriales bacterium
CAATAACCCAAGCTCACTTGGACACCTAATCCGGCATTACGGTACTACGGTACACAGCCTCCGGTGACATATTAAATTTGCGCCGATTTGACCGCAAAAACAGTCAAATCGGGAATTTTGGTCGGAGTGACAGGATTCGAACCTGCGGCATCGACGTCCCAAACGTCGCGCGCTACCAACTGCGCCACACCCCGATGTGTAATTTTTATTCGATTTTCAGGTCAATTCTACAAATGGTCAAAGCCATGGAAATAACTCTCCAAAGGGGCTTTTGGTTTTTGAAAACACATTAAAGCCTAAATAGTATACCAAAAGTTCTTGACTTTGTCAATAGAAATTTCAACAAAAGAAGGGCAAAATTCTAAACCGAGAACAAACAAAGTTTTCGGGGCGCGATCTCAAAATATCCTTCAAAATACAGATCGCCGTGCATCCCTTGTCACACGCACACATGAGCGTTCTTCCCTCTCATGTGTGCGTGTACTTTTTCATTATCTGTTTTGTCCCGAGTGCCTCAAAGCGTCACGCCGTCCTTGATGTTTTACATTTTTACTTTTCTTCCTCTGATGCATATTTTGTATAGTGCTCTTTAATCTTGAAATACGCCGCCTTTGGCTTACGGTATTCATTCAAAACACCCTTGTTATTAAAGCCTCTTGCACGATCATTGCCCATCTCGCGGCAGGTTCTGATATCGGCAAACTGCCAAATAAAGTTTCCTCGGATCTCGGGTGTATCGTGGAATAGCGGCAAGCAATAGTCAAACAGCTTTGCCTGATATTCCTCACTCCACTTGATGCAGTCAAAGGTATGATTGCCGTAAATCGCCGCCGCGCCAAACTCGCTGTAAACAATGGGTTTATCGGAAAAACCAAGCTCATTCCGTCTCCCAATGGCTTTGGCAACGGCATCATTCCAGCCTGTCATGGCACCGCCGTACCAACCCAAATACTGATTGATACAGATAATATCGTCAAACTCATAGCAGATGTCCTCAAGGGGCATGTGCGTGGCATGGGTAATGAGGCGGTTGCCGCCGTTTTCGCGAAGCTCCTTTTGGTAGCGCGCGGTCATACGGTACGAAGCCTCGTGGGAGGAATCGATCTCATTATGCATGCCCCAGATAACGATGCAAGGATGGTTGTAGTATTGCTCCTCCATCTCCTTCAGCATCTGAAGACCACGCTCTACAAGCTTTTCGCTCTCGAAGTCCTCACCCTTATAGCCGCATCCCCAGATCGGGATCTCGCTCCAGAACAGAACGCCTGCCGCATCCATCATATCCACAAAATAGCGGCTGTTCGGATAGTGCGAGCCGCGTACGGCGTTACATCCCATATCCTTGATAATATCCAGATCGCGCTTCATAAGGGTCTTGGGAAATGCAAAGCCAAACTCGGGATGCTCCTCATGACGGCAAACACCGCGAAGCTCGATACTGCGTCCGTTGAGCCAAATTTTCCCATCCTCGGCTTTGATCTCACGAAAGCCCACACGGTCAAGAAAGTCATCGGTCGCCGTTTTGACCGAAAGCTCATAAAGAAACGGATCCGCAGTGTCCCAAAGATGAACGTCGGAAACCGAAATGCTATCGCTGACAAACATCTTCTCCTCAAAAGCATCCAAATTGACGTCGGTCTTGACAAGCCTCTGGCCGTTAAGCTTGATCTCAAGCGGAGAGCTTTTTCGCTCTGCCGAAGCGTTGAAAAGTCTTGCGCGGAACGCCACGGTTGCCGTGTCACGTTCTGCCGACAGGCTGTATTCCATATGGCAATAATCGGTCACAATGCCTGAAAGCTCCTCTATCGTCACATCGCGGACAATACCGCCGTAGTGATACCAGTCCACCTTAGCGTGAGGAATGGAGTCGGCGTCAAAGCGGTTATCCACGCGCACCGTCAGCGTATGATGCCCTGCCGCAAGCGTTTTCACGGTTACATCAAACGCCGAAAAACCGCCGTAGTGCTCACCCAAAAACTCGCCGTCAATATACACCTTTGCCTCGGTCATCACCGCGCCAAAGTGAATACGTACACAGCCGCCCACCGTCTCAAAGCCGCGCTCATACCACGCCACGCCTTCATATTCAAGAAGTCCAAAGGTATTGTTCCACATGGAGGGAACGTACACTTCCATAGCATGATGCGGCAATGTGTTCGCATAGCTTCGCCTCTCTCCCTTTGCCTCGGGATCGGTGACAAAACGCCACGTGCCGTTTAAGGAGCGGACATGTCTTACCGAATGTTCATCAAAAATTCTCTCCATACCTTTCCTCCGTTATATTTCAGACCCATAAAAGCATTATTACCGATAATATACGTAATACACGATAATAGTCCTCTCCACGCCATCGTGCTCAAGGTCCGGGGCGGTGATGACTACACCGTCCTTAGAAAGAAGCTCCCACGCCTGCATCTCCTCGATACGGCAACGCATGAGGATATCCGATGAGGCAAACACCAAAAGCTGGTCATCGCGGATATTGAGCGCACCGCTGCGCCCGATCACCTCATCCACGCCGTCCTTTTTTTCGGTGACGTATTTGACGTGGTGTCCGCAAATTTGCCTTGCCATGTCGTACCGAAAGCGTTTGCTGTCGGGATTCTTACTTTTTGTCAGCTTCTGAATCAGCTTTTTGAACATAACAGCCTCCCGTTTCTTTTAAGATCAAAGCGGTTTTTGCCTCAACGGAAAGCGTATCCCGATACATCCGTTCGCTTAGCATATCTGTACACGCCACGGGCAAGCTCATATTCTCCGCCTGCTCTCCGCTATTGACTAAAATCCAAATGCGTTCCTTGTCATTTTCACGTACATACGCCAAAAAATGTTCTCTGCGCTCCTTGAAAACAAGATCGCCGTCCGCGAATACCGCGTGTTTTTTTCTGATCTGACCAAGCTTACGGTAGTGCGCTTGCAACAGCTGATTCTCCCGTCCCCACGGAAAGGGGAAACGGCAAAACGGATCGTGTCCTCCTTCAAGCCCCGCCTCGTCGCCATAATAGACCGACGGCACGCCAAACACCGTAAACTGCAATACCGATGCCATTTTCAAAAGGCGAATGGCACGCTCTCTTTCGCCATCCTCAAGCCGATAAATCGCCAGTTCCGAGTTTGACATACTGTCAAGCGGCGCGCCACCAAGAACCGATAACACTCTTTCGGTGTCATGCGTACCCAGAAGATTCATCAGCGCATGACAAACAAACGGCGGATAGGAAGAGTACAGCTCGGTCACGGTGTTGTAAAAGCTGTCCGCGTCACCTAAAAGTACAAAATTAAGAATAGCATTTCTCAGAGGGTAGTTCATCACGCTGTCAAGCTGCCCACCTCTGAAATACCGACGGCGCTTACCGTATGCCGTTTTGTCGGCGGCGTTTTCCCACACCTCGCCGATAATGACGGCATCCGCCGTTCTGTTTTTGGCGGTCTGTCTGAGCTCATCCAAAAAATCGTCCGACAACTCATCCGCCACATCAAGACGCCAACCGCCGATCCCCCATGTAAGATAGCGATCAACGATACCGTCCTCTCCCACAAAGTAGTCTCGGCACGTCTTATTGCCGCTATTCAGCCTCGGCAAAATGGGGATGCCCCACCATGCCTCATACTTGTGGGGATGCTCCGTAAAGCTATACCAGTCATAATACGGCGACGCCGTGGACTGATACGCACCGAGACTTTTATATTTTCCATAGCGGTTGAAATATTTGCTGTCATCCCCCGTGTGGTTAAACACACCGTCCAAAATAATGCGAATTCCCTTTTCCCTCGCCCTTTTGATCAACAGTCCAAGGGCATCATCGCCGCCGAACATCTCATCCACACACTCATAGTCGCCCGTATCATATTTATGATTGGAATACGCCTTGAAAACGGGGCTGAGATAGATCACCGATACCCCGAGGGATAAAAGATAATCCAGCTTTTCGGCAACGCCGTACAGCGTTCCGCCGAAAAATTCGTTGTTTTCAAGCTTTCCGCCCGCTTCTGCGGGATACTGCGGCACGCCCGATTCCCAATCGGGATTCAGCACCGCGTCATCTCGCTTCGGTGTTTGGACTGAACCCTTAAAAAATCGGTCAACAAACACATGATACATCGTGCCGCCCGCAAACCATTCCGGCACAGCGTAATCCGCACGATAGATCAGGAGCCTAAATTTGTTCATCGACATTTCCGTCAGCCGAAAATCCACGTTGTTGACAGAATCGGTAAACAGTGTATTGCTTCCTCTCAAAAAAAGTAATTCGTAAAAAAACAGCGCATCCTCACCGCCGCAAAATTCACGGTCAAGTGTCAGCGAAAGCGTGTATCTGTCAACACCCATACAGGTGTCCGTAAATTCAAATGAAAAGTCCTGCGGCCGCTCGCCGTCCTTTGCCAAACGCAAAACGACACCGCAAGCCCCAAGACGCCTTGGAACGCTCACAAAAAAATTAAGCGACGTGCCGCACGCAAATGCGCCCCGTCTTGAAGCATCGACACCGTTTGCCTGTTTACTTATGACAGGCATAAGCCGATTTTCTATGTCTATATGAAGCCTTGGCAGCATATCTTTTCCTTTTCCAATTCGGGGGCTGAGTCATTTAGATGCAGAAGCCAAATGACTCAGCCCTCGTCCGTTTTCTTATTTATCAAGTGTGACCTTTTGCAGCTTCCATATACGCGATGCGTATTCCTCAATACTGCGGTCTGCGGCAAAATGTCCCGATGACGCAATATTCATCAGTGACATGCGGTTCCATCTCTGTTTGTCAGCATACGCCGCGATCATTTCCTCATGCGTCTGGCGGTAGGATTCGAAATCTGCAAGACACATATACGGGTCGGCAATGCCGTGTCCCGACAAGAGATACATGGCAATATCCGAGAAGGATTCGCCCGCAAAGCCGACGTGCAGATAGTTGACGATGCGCTTGAGTCTCTCGTTATTTCCGTAGTACGCCGCCGCGTGATAGCCTCTTGTCCACAGATCGTCTACCTCTCTGCTATTCAGACCGAAAATGAACATGTTGTCCTTGCCCGCCGCCGCCAGCATTTCCACGTTGGCACCGTCAAGCGTACCGATAGTAAGTGCGCCGTTCATCATCAGCTTCATACAGCCCGTGCCGCTTGCCTCCTTGCCCGCAAGCGAGATCTGTTCACTGATCTCGGCAGAAGGGATAAGCGCCTCGGCAAGGCTGACGTTGTAATCTTCAAGGAAGACAACTTGCAGCTTTTCTCGAATTCTCGGATTTTGCTCGATATCTCGGCTGATATAGCAAAGAAGCTTGATAATCTGCTTTGCCATGTGATAGCCGGGTGCAGCCTTCGCACCGAAAATAAAGGTCTGCGGCTGCATATCGATATCGGGATTTTCCTTCAGATCCAGATACAGCCCGATAATATTCAAGGCATTCAAAAGCTGACGCTTATACTCGTGCAGACGTTTGATCTGAACGTCAAACACCGAATGGGTATCAATGCTCTTGCCTGTTTTCTTCATCAAAAGATTGACAAAACGGATCTTATTCTGATGCTTGATATCTCTCACCGCGCCAAGCACCGCGCTGTCATCGGCAAACTTGGCAAACTCCGAAAGTCTCTCGGGTTCTTTTCGGTACTCGGGACCGATACAGCCGTCAAGAAGCTTTGCCAGCTCGGGATTGGAATAGCACAGCCAACGGCGGTGCGCAATGCCGTTTGTCACGTTATCAAAACGTGTGGGATACAAGCGGTAAAAGTCCTTAAAAGTCGAATTCTTCAAAATATCCGAATGAAGCTTGGACACGCCGTTGATCGAATGAGAACCGACAACCGAAAGATTTGCCATTCTCACCTGTCCGTAGCCCACTATGCTCATGGACGAGATCCTGTTCCAGTTTCCGGGAAAATTCTCCCATGCGTCGCGGCAGAAGCGTTCGTTGATCTCCTTGACGATGGTGTAAATGCGGGGAAGCTTCAGACGGAACAGATCCTCATTCCAGCTTTCCAGTGCCTCGGGCATAACGGTATGGTTGGTATAAGAGACCGTACGGCTCACGATATCCCAAGCTTTATCCCAAGAGAAGAAATAATCGTCAATGAAAATTCTCATCAACTCGGGAATACAAAGTGCGGGATGGGTATCGTTGATATGAATGGAGACCTTGTCGGCAAAATTCTCCAGCGTACCGTAAACCGCCATATGATCGCGAACGATGCTCTGTACCGAAGCGGAAACCAAAAAATACTGCTGGGAAAGCCGCAGGAGCTTGCCCTCGGTGTGGTTATCCGAAGGATACAGGACCTTGGAAATGATCTCGGCATTGGTGCTTTCCTCAAGTGCCTTGGTATACTGACCCTGGGTGAAAAGCCCCATGTTGAAATTCTGAATATCACGAGCCTTCCAAAGTCTGAGTTGGCTCACCGCGTCACTGTCCGCACCCGATATCATCATGTCGTAAGGAACAGCCTCGATCACGTCGCAGTCCTCATACTGAATCTCAAGATGTCCGTTCTTCCATTCTTCCTTGACGTGACCGCCCATTTTGACCTTAAAAATACGGTCGGTTCTGGGGGTGAGCCAAACCTCACCTCCGGGGAGCCATACGTCGGGAAGCTCAATTTGCATGCCGTCCACGATCATTTGCTTGAAAAGTCCGTATTCATAGCAAATAGAGAAGCCGGTTGCAGGATAGTCCAGAGAAGACAAGGAGTCCATAAAGCACGCCGCAAGACGTCCAAGACCTCCGTTTCCAAGTCCTGCATCGGGTTCGCACTCATACAGATCATCCAGATCAAAACCAAGCTCAGAGAGCGCCGTGCGGTATTCTTCGGCAAGTCCCAAATTGCAAAGATTGGTTTTAAGGGAACGCCCGAGAAGAAATTCCATGCACATATAGTATACGCGCTTGGCACCTTTTTCGTTGACCTTGTTTTTGTAGTCGGCGCGCTTTGCTGTTAGGATATCCTTGACCGTCATTGCTGCCGCCTTGTAAATCTGCTCACGGGAGGCTTCCTTTGCCGTACAGCCAAATTGTCTGGACAGCTTTGCCTCAATATTTTCTTTTACCTGCATCGCTGGGATATTTTTTGTCATAAACTAAGGGTTCCTTTCTTAAAACGGGGATTATAAAACATATACGGTTTCATCGACTATAGATTTTGATACATTTCAAGATATTTTCTTGCCGATGCCGACCAAGAGAAGTCCACCTTCATCACTTGGCTGACAAAAGACTGCCATTTGTCCCTCTCACGGAACATCGCCTCGGCGGCGGCGGTTCTTTCATAAAGAACGTCCGCCGAATAGTCGGCAAAGGTAAAGCCGTTGCCGTACATTTTGCCGTCACTTTCATAATACCCCTTGATAGAGTCATAGAGACCGCCCGTTTCTCTGACCACGGGTACCGCGCCGTAGCGCGAAGCGATCATCTGAGAAAGACCGCACGGCTCACTCTTGGAGGGCATAATGAAAATATCGGCGGCGGCGTAGATCCGTTTGGACAGATCTCTATCATAGCAGATCAGCGCGCGCATCTTTTTCGGGAAACGTGCCTCAAGCTCACGGAAAAAGCTCTCGTATGCTGCGTCGCCCTTGCCCAGCACCACAAGTTGCACGTCAAGCGTCTCCAGAAGCCCCGATGCCATCTGGGTAACCAGATCCAGCCCCTTGTGAGTAGCCAAACGGGAAATGATGGCAAGCATGGGAATATCCTTCGACACGGGAAGACCAAGCTCCTCTTGGAGTGCAAGCTTATTTTGGCTCTTTTTCTCCACCTCATCAGCGGAAAAGCGGCATGGGATCACACTATCCGTGCTTGGATCATAGTAGTTGTAATCAATACCGTTGAGAATGCCGCGCAGCTTGTGGGCATTATCGTTTATGATATACTCAAGGCGATGCGCATATTCCGCAGAGCGTATCTCCTGCGCATACCTCGGGCTGACCGTGGACACGATGTCCGCCAGTACGATGGCACCCTTCATCAGGTTAATACAGCCGTCATATTCCAAAATGCCGCGCGATTCCTCGCCAAGCGCAAAAATATCTCCGAGAATAGAAAAATCATACTTTCCCTGATATTCAATATTGTGGATCGTGAATACGGTTTTGATACCCGTATATTCCCGTCTCCATCTGAACAGACGCTCTAAATATACCACACTGAGAGCCGCCTGCCAGTCGTGCGCATGAAGCACGTCGGGATAAAAGTCGATATGCGCCAGCATCTCCAGTGCCGCCATACAGAAATATGCGTATCTTTCGCCGTCATCCATATGACCGTAAAGTCCGTCGCGACCGAAATAATATTCGTTGTCTATAAAATAGTAGGTCACGCCGTCCTTCAAAAGACTCTTGACACCGCAATACAGCCTACGCCATGCCAATCTGACCTCAAACACCGCCTCATCGGTCATTTTCCCGCGCCATTCACTCCCGACCGCGCGGTACAGCGGCATGACCACACGAACGTCGGCATCGGCATCCGTCGCGTGGATCGCTGCGGGAAGTGAGCCCATTACGTCCCCAAGACCGCCCGTTGCGGCAAACGGCATTGCCTCCGCGCCGATAAACAAAATCTTACTCATAGCTATTCTCCTGTTTTATACCCGCGTTCCCTTAGCGATAAAGAACGGAAGCGTTTCATGTCCCGACAACGTACGTCCCTCGTTGATGATAACGTTTTTATCGGTTATCACACAGTTTATGGTAACGTTCGCGCCGATCACGGTATCCTGAAGCACGATGGAATTACGCACCACGCTTCCCTTTCCTATCTTAACGCCACGGAATATGATGGAATTTTCCACCACGCCGTCGATCACACAGCCGTCGGCAACATAAGAGTTTTTCACACTTGCGTTTTCGGTATACTTGGTAGGCGCGGAGTTACGCACCTTGGTGTAGATGGGGAATCCCGGAACCGCAAACAGCTCCTTATTGGTCTTAGGATCCAGAAGCTCCATGTTGAGAGCGTAATATCCCTCAAGCGAGCCGATCACCGCATAGTACTTTTCATGACGGTATACATAGAATTTATCTTTGCCGATGGACGGAAGAATCTCATCCAGATAGAAATCCTTATGCCCCATAGATGCCGCGTGCTCCACAAGACGGATGAGATATCTGCGGTTGACCACAAGGATATTGGTGCTGATCTGTTTTTTGCCGCTTTTGGGACAAATCTTGGAAACGCACGTCAGTCGCCCGTCGGCATCCGCCTCCACCTGCACGACGTTCGCGTTGAATTCGTATTTCCCGAACTCATACTCGGTGGTCACCACCGTAAGATCTGCTCCCGTTTCCTTGTGCTGTCTTAGCACATCCGATATATTGACGTTGCAAATAGCATCGCAATCCGAAAGCACCATATCGTCCTCGTGGCAATTTTTAAGGAAGCTGATAACACCCATAAGCGCCTCAAGACGCGTGGAATACAGTCTGTCCGAAAGTGGACTGGCGTAAGAGGAGATAAAGGGTGGAAGGATCTTGATGCCGCCCGAACGGCGCGCCAGATCCCAGTCCTTACCGTTTCCTATGTGGTCAAAAAGAGACTGATAGTTATTATGTGTAATCAAGCCGACCTTGGTAATGTCGGAATTCACCATATTGGAAAGGGCAAAGTCGATCAAACGGTAACGGCAACCAAACGGCACACTTGCCATGGTGCGCTTTTGTGTCAATTCACGAATCGCCCCGTCATGTATATTGGAAAAAATCAATCCTGCTGCACTCATTGTTCGGTCTCCTTTCAAATTTCGGAAATCATTTCATCGTCGCCAATGACGCGGTTCTCGGGCACGTGAACACCCATACCGATAACGGTAACGCCCTTGGCAGAGTCCTTGGGCTTGCCAACCGAAGCACCCTCGCCGATTCTGACGTCGCTGTCAAGAATGGCATATTCCACTCTTGCCCCCTTCTCCACCGTGGTGCCGCTCATGATCACCGCATCCTTGACGAATGCGCCCTCCATGATCTTGACACCCGTACCGATCACAGAACCTATCACGGTACCGCTGATCTCACATCCTTCCGTGATGGAGGAATTGCAGATCTCGGCAGTAGGACCGATATGCTGAGGGGATTCATTCTCATGTCTGGAATAGATCCTCCAATTCTCGTCATTCAGATTGAGCGTCGGATTGGAACCGAGCATATCCATGTTCGCCTCCCAGAGCGAAGCGATGGTACCAACGTCCTTCCAGTAGCCCTCAAAGGAATAGGCAAACATCTTTTCACCTGCCGCCAGCATGTTCGGAATGATGTTCTTACCGAAGTCATTGGCAGACTCGGGATCCGCGGCATCCTCGGTCAGATACTTAAGCAGCTTATCCTTGGTAAAGATGTAGATACCCATGGAAGCCTTTGTGCTATCGGGATTTTTGGGCTTCTCCGCAAACTTGTAGATCGAGCCGTCGGGATTGGCGCTCATGATGCCAAAGCGGCTTGCTTCCTGGAGGGGCACGTCAATGACCGCAATGGTACAGTCCGCACCCTTGAGCTTATGATAAGCCAGCATGCCCGCATAGTCCATCTTATAGATATGGTCACCCGAAAGGATGAGCACGTATTCGGGATCGTATCTGTTGATAAATTCAATGTTCTGATAGATCGCGTTCGCCGTACCCTTGTACCAGTCCGACGAATCCTTGCCCTGGTAAGGGGGAAGGATAGAAACACCGCCATACGCGCGGTCAAGATCCCACGGGAAGCCGTTTCCCACGTATTCGTTAAGCACCAGAGGCTGATACTGCGTCAAAACACCTACCGTATCAAGGCCTGAGTTGATACAGTTAGACAAAGGAAAGTCGATGATCCTGTACTTTCCGCCAAATGACACAGCAGGCTTTGCGACCTTATTGGTCAAGGCATACAGCCTGCTTCCCTGTCCTCCTGCAAGAAGCATTACAACACAGTCTTTTTTCTTGAACATATAGACACCTCCGAAAATTTATTTTGACGGGAAAGATGCTTCCCACCCAGTTCTTATTTTTTGAAATATTTAAAAACACATGCTCCGTATGGCGGAAGCGTGATGCGGATGCGGCTTTGTGCATCCGACAAAAGGTCGCCGCTGTTGATATTTCCCTCTCCCCCGTATGAACAGGCATCGGAATTCAGCACCTCGCGGTACAGACCTGCGTGCCTTACCTTTTGCTCAAAATCGCGGTAACAAACGGGCGAGAAATTGACGACCGTCAAAAGCTCACCGCCGTCTTTTCCCACACGGCAATAGCTGAGCACACTTCGCTCACAGTCATCGGATCTCATTTGGACAAAACCATCGTGGTTGTCCAACTCATAAAGCAAGGGATTTTCAAGATAAAAATGACCAAGCTCGGCAAAAAAGCGTTGCAATGAGGCGTGCGATTCATACTCTGTCAAAAACCACTCGACAGCGTTCCCGTCCCATTCTCTGAACTGGCCGATTTCGCCACCCATAAACATCAGCTTTTTGCACGGCTGCGTCATGATATAGACCATAAGTGCGCGCGCTTGCGCAAATTTATGCTTGTATTCCCCGAACATTTTTCCGAGAAACGATTTTTTGCCGCCCGTCACCATATCGTGCGAGATGGGCAGGATAGCGCACCCAGCCATGTCCTCACCCCCACGGCTTACCTTGCCGTAGTGATATCTGCGAAAAACCGCATCAAGCGAAACGTACGATAAAATGTCCTCGCTCCACTCTCTGTTCCACGTGTAGGTGATCCCGTCCTCACACGTCGCACCCTCGGCAACCGTCAGCACATCGGGATATTCTTTCTTCATGCAGGTGCCCAGTTTTTTGTACGAACCCCGACACGTGCCGTCCACCAAAATTCCGTCAATGTGATAATACTCTGCCCAAAACAGCGCAGACGGTACCAAAAGGCTATCTGCCCCTTCCCGCGCGGCATCGGCTCCCGTAAACGACAGAGAAATCATGACGCCGATACCCGCCTCATGAAAGGTATCGATCAGTGCCATAAGCTCCTTTGGCTGCCCGTAACACGGGTTTGGCGAAAAAGCACCGCCCACGGCGTCCGTGAGCATCACGTGGGTATATCCCATCTGCTTGACGTACGGAACCAGCTCAAAGATCAGCTCACGGTAACTAAGATTACTGCCGTCTGCGTGTCTCATCCACGAACCGAGGCAGACCTCGTAAATGTTCAGCGGCTGTTCATACGGAGCAATTCCCTCACGCTCGCGTCGCCTTTTCAGAAAACCGCTGTCGCGCCACTCATAGCCGTCAACATCATAGACGGCTCCCGCTGTCTCGGGCGGCGTGCGCAAACAAAAGGCATACGGGTCTGCCACATAAGCATCCCCCTCGGCTTTGCGGATCTTATACTTATAAAGCTCTCTGCCTTCAAACAGCACACAGTCTGTCCGTATCTCCCAAATGCCGCTTTGGTCAATTTTTATCATCGGAAGATCTTCGCCCCACGAGTTGACGTCTCCCACCAAAAAGACCTGCTCGGCATGCGGTGCCTTTGCGCGAAAGATCATAGCATCGCCTTTTCGGTGTGCCCCCATGTACCGATAGGAGCGATCACTGAAGGCTTCACAAAACAAAAGAGGTACGGTAATATCTTCTTTTTTCTCCATGACCTTCCCCCTCTTCGTTCAAACCAACGTCTTTTATATATTATACTATAGTATTTTCTTCTTTTCAAGTACATTTTTGATTTTTTACCCCATTTTTTACGTTTTTATTCGTCCAAAATCGCCACATCCTGCCAAAGCATCCTTTTTCACGGTCATCCTGCGGGCTCAGATAAATTTTTACAGCAGAATCACAAAACCGCCACAAACATGACACATTCTGCCAATATAATTAGAAATGATTTTATAAAAAATACGGAGGAATAGCCTTGATAGAAGTAAGAAATCTGACCAAAAAATACGGCAATTTCTTTGCGGTAAATGGCATCAGCTTTGATATTGAAAAGGGCAAAATTTACGGATTTCTCGGTCCGAACGGCGCGGGAAAATCCACCACCATGAATATCATCACAGGCTGTATTGCCGCCACAAGCGGACACGTTTTTGTGGACGGAAACGATATTTTTGAAAAGCCACTCGAGGCAAAACGAAAGATCGGATATCTGCCCGAGCTTCCGCCTCTTTACGCGGAAATGACCCCCTCCGAGTATCTTGGCTTTGTTGCCGAGGCAAAGGGCGTATCCTATGACTGCGTATCAAGACAAGTAAGCGAGGTCATGGAGCTGACACAGATCACCCACGTGGCAAGCCGCCCCATCCATCATCTTTCCAAGGGCTACCGTCAGCGTGTTGGCATCGCACAGGCACTTCTCGGCAATCCCGACGTTATCATTCTGGACGAGCCGACCGTGGGTCTTGACCCTGCACAGATCATTGAGATCCGTACCCTCATCCGCACGCTCGGCAAAACCAAGACCGTCATTGTATCCAGCCATATTTTAGCAGAGATCAGCGAAGTGTGCGACCGTGTGATGATCCTCTCACACGGCAGACTGGTTGCCAACGATTCACTGGAAGCACTGGAACAAAGCGCGCTTGCGGATCAAAGGCTCCACCTCACCGTCAAGGGAGACACAGACGCGGTCTTGCCGCTTCTTGAAGCCATCTCGGGCATTTCCGACATCGTGGCAGAAGATCGGAAAGAGGACGGCATTTGTGGCTTTTTCATGCAGATCGACCCCGAAAATGATCCGCGTGATACTATATTCTATACAATGGCTCAAAACAAAATGCCGATCGTCGAGATGTGTATGACGCACGCCACGCTTGAGGATATCTTCCTGCGTCTGACCTCGGATGAATTTGTGGAGCAAGAGGAGACCGAAATACCCGCATCGGTGGATGGCTACACACCTCTGTTTTCCGAGGAAGCACAGGAACAAGACCAAGAACAAGACAGAGAGCCAAAGGAGGAACCCCTGCAATGAGCGCTATATTCAAACGTGAATTCAAGTCCTATTTTATCAATATGTCGGGCGCACTTTTCATCTCGGTCCTCTTGCTGTTTACGGGCATTTTTGTCACAGCGGTCAACCTGCGCGGACAGTACGCCGCCTTTGAGTACGCTCTTGAAAACGTCATCATCGTATTTTTGCTGATCGTTCCCATCCTCGCCATGAAATCCATTGCTGAGGACAAAAGAGCAAAGACCGACGCGCTTCTCTATTCTCTGCCACTGCGACTTTCCTCTATTGTCATGGGGAAATATTTCGCCATGCTGGCAATATTCATGCTTCCCACCGCGGTGATGGCACTTTATCCCTTGATACTGAATCAATTCGGCAAGGGATCGGTAAACTTTGCCGCCGCCTACGCCTCGCTGTTTGGCTTCGTACTGCTTGGTGCGGCACTGATCGCGCTATGCATGTTCATGTCCTCGCTGACCGAAAGTCAGGTGATCGCTGCCGTGATCGGCTTTGCGTCGGTGCTTCTTCTTTACTTTGTCAATGCTATTGCCGCTATGATCCCAAGTACTGCGATCGTTTCGCTGGGTTGCTTTTTGGCTATCGAGGTCATTGCCGCTCTCATCCTTTATTATCTGACCAAAAACGCAAGTATATCCGTCACTATCGGCGCGGTTCTGATCGGACTTACCGTGGTGCTTTACGTTTTGAACAACACCATGTTTGAGGGCAGCTTCCCCATGATCCTCACACAGCTTGCCCTGTTTGAAAGATTTTTTGACTTCACCTACGGCATTTTCAATCTGAAGGACGTCATTTTCTACCTGTCCTTCAGCGTGTTCTTTGTTTTTCTCACCGTAAAATCGCTTGAGAAAAAACGCTGGGCGTAAAGGGGGCGAAAAAAATGAATCAAATAAAAAAAGACTACAGACAAAAGACCTCTCAGAACGGCTTGCGCGTTTTTCTTGTCACTCTGGTGCTGCTCGTCGCGCTTGTGGCGGTCAACGTTTTGGTCTCCCTGCTCCCCGTCAGCGTCACCGAGCTTGATCTGAGTGCCGACAAAATGTATTCGGTGTCCGACACGACCAAACGCGCACTTTCAAAGCTTGACACTCCCGTCGAGCTTTACTACCTTGCCGCAGGCGGCGAGGGTGCACTTGTAAACGAGGCACTTCACACCAAGCTGTTTCTGAGCAAGCTCCCAAGCTACTCGGGAAAGCTCAGCTTTGAGATCATAGACACCATAGAGGATCCCACCTTTGCAGGCAATCTCGGTGTTGCCGAGGATACCCCCAATAACAGCATCGTGGTAAAAAGCGATAAGAGAACCCGCGTGCTCACGCAGGATGACCTGTTCTACTATTATATTGAGGGTGTGGGCAAGCTGACCGCCGCCGAGGCACAGCAATACGTTTATATGCTCCAGATGTACGGTCAGAGCGTCACCCCGACCTACCACTTTGACGGCGAAGGACAGCTACTCGGTGCCATTGACTACGTGACCACCGACGTCCTTCCCAAGATCTATACCCTTGACGGACATTCCGAGACCGCACTTCCCACCGCGCTCACCGAATCGCTCACCCTGCAGAACATGGCACTCGAAACGCTTTCCCTTATCAAAACGGGAAGCGTCCCAGAGGACTGCGACCTTCTGCTCATTCACACCTTGCGCGCCGACCTTTCCGAGATAGAGACCGAGGCGATCGCCACTTACCTTGATAAAGGCGGCAAGCTGATGATCATAACCTCTCCCGGTATATCGGTTTGCAAAAATCTTCTTTCCCTTGCCGAAAAATACGGGCTTTATGCAGAGGACGGAATCATCATTGAGGGAGACAGCAGAAATTATTATCAGGTTCCCTATTATATCTTCCCCACCGTTGTCTCTCATCCCATGACCGCCGAATATGCTTCTTCCACCTATATCATGATGCCCTACGCACACGGCATCCGCATAGACGAACAGCTTCCCGAGGGCGTAACTGCCACAGGCATCTTTGGTACGAGCGAAAGCTCTTATATCGTCCCCACCGACGCCGAGACCACCGCGCGTCCCGAGGGACAGGATACAGCCTCCCACCACGTGGGTGTAGTGGCACGGGCGCAAAACGGCTCCACGCTTTTGTGGCTTGGCTCCTACGGCATTGCCGATGAGGCATCCAACTCCTACGCGGCAAACGGAAACTTCATGTATTTTCTGTCTGCGGTCAAGTATCTCACGGGTGCTACGGAAAACATCTCCACGCTGGCTCCCATGACGCTTTCCACCCCTCGATTGACTGTGCCCACGGGTGCCGCCAATCTTTGGTCGATCATTCTCATTATTCTGATCCCACTTGCCATCCTTTTGTGCGGTCTTGCATACTGGATGAAGCGACGCAAAAAGTAAATCATAAAACACAGAGCATCTGTCATGCAGATGCTCTGTGTTGTTTTATTCCTCGTGACAATCTTTAAGTATCTCGGGAATGTGGTCGATGATGTCACTCGCCATCACCGAGTATTCGCCCAGCGCCTCGGCGGCAGCATCCCCCGCAAGCCCGTGAATGTATACGCCCAGCGTCGCCGCTTCAAACGGCGTCATTTTTTGCGCGATCAAGGCGGCGATCACGCCCGTCAGCACGTCTCCGCTTCCGCCCGTTGCCATGCCGCTGTTTCCGCTTTGGTTGAGATACAGCGTATTTCGGTCGCCAAACCCCTGTGCCTCACTGCCGTCGCAAACCACGGTCTTGTGCCCCTTCAAAACGCAAACCAGTGCGTATTTCTCGGC
Organism: Eubacteriales bacterium; assembly: GCA_045587785.1. Lineage (GTDB taxonomy): Bacteria > Bacillota > Clostridia > Oscillospirales > CAG-272 > RGIG8775. The sequence goes on from JAZNDA010000074.1 coordinate 16,640, forward strand.
AAAATTTTCCGCCGCGCGAAAACGGTCTCTCTCAATGACCGACACGTCCACGTGGCAAAGCCGCGCCATTTCAAGCGGATGTGGCGTAATAATAACGGGAGCGGAAATGATATCCCAAAGCTCCTCATAAACCGAAAGAAGATTGAGAGCATCCGCATCTATCACAAGCGGCACGTCGGCACACGAAAGTACGATACGGAGCAGCTTTTTTGCCTCGTCACTCTGCCCAAGCCCCACGCCCACAACAATGACGTCGGCACGGAGCACCGCCGCTTTGATATCAGCTTCGTACTCGTCCACACGGTCGCCGTATGTGGTAAGTACCGCTTCGGGAAGCATGGTCTGCAAAATGACGCGATTTGCCTCATGCGTCAGCAAATTAACAAGCCCCGCACCGCTTCGGTACGCCGCCTTTGCCGAAAAATACGCCGCACCACTCATGCCGAGTGAGCCTCCCACCACAAGAACCCTGCCAAACGTGCCCTTGTTGGAGTCGGCGGCGCGTGTGGGAATAAGCGACAGATCCTGCGGACGGTAGGAAAAAAACGAACTCATATTTTCATGCCTCCTGTCGGAATTTGTCTAAAAAGACAATTGACTTTCTGAAATCATTATAGTATAATGCAAATAGAATTGCAACCCTTTTGAACAAAAAAACGGAGATTAATATGAAATTCGGAAAATGGATCACCAATCGTGACAAAGACAAGATCACCCATACCGCCCCCTTTGAGGCAAAAATCGGCTATGAACCGTTTGACAGACGGGGCACCGACCTCTATCAGGGTGACGGTCTTGTTGCGTTTCGCAAAAAATTCACCTGCAATGATGCCTCGAAAATTCTTCTTCGAATGACGGCACTTGGTGTTTTTGAAGCATATATCAACGGCCAGCGCGTCGGCTCACGCCGTTCAAACGAGATCGTTTTCGACGAAATGAAGCCGGGGTGGACCGACTATCGTCACCACGTCATGGAATTTGAATATGATGTTACCGAATACTGTCATAAGGGCGAAAACATTTTGGTCATACCCGTGGCAAACGGCTGGTGGTCGGGCAGAATCTCCAATGGCATTTACGGCTATCGCGGTGTGGGCATTTGCGGCGAGCTGGAAAAGAGATATGAGGACGGCAGATGCGAGTTTGTGGCTACGGGTGAGGACTGGGAGACCGCCATCGGCGGCCGCATCCGCACATCAGAGCTTTGGGCAGGCGAATACTGTGACGCCACACAAAAGGACATCGCTTCCGAATCCTCGGCTTATTCATGGCGCGCCGCTGACTCTTACCATGAGATCGATTGCGAGATCATTCCGCACATCGGCGAACCCGTGCGTATCCGCAAATACGGCGAACGTCCGAGGAGCGCGGTGATCTACAACGGCACCGACGATAACGGAAGTGACTTTGGAGAAATTCACGTCACCTCACGCCACACAGGAAACGGCTGCGAATGGGGGAGCCTTGTGAAGGGCGAACATCTGATCCTTGACATGGGATACAATCGCACGGCGCGTCCCCGTATCCGCCTCTCGGGCGCAAGGGGAACCACCGTCAAGATCTACTGTGCCGAAATGCTCAATGACAGCGGAGACAAAGCACGGGGCAATGACGGTCCCAAAGGATCTCTGTATCTTGACAACTACCGCTCCGCCCTCTCGCGCATCCACTACGTAACGGGCGGCGGAAGCGAGGAATATTCCCCTCTTTACAGCTTTTTCGGGTTTCGCTATCTTGAGATCTGTGCCGACAACGATATTGAGATCATTGAGGTTGCCGCCGATATTATCGGAAGCGATCTTTACCGCACGGGCAGTATCGAGACCGACAACGCCGAGGTCAATCGCCTCATAGGCAATATCGTGCGCGGACTTGACAGCAACTACCTCTCCGTCCCCACCGACTGCCCCCAGCGCGACGAGCGCTTTGGCTGGACGGGTGACACGCAGATCTTCTGCGGTACGGCGGCTTACTTTGATAACGCCTACAGCTTTTTGCGCAAATGGTGCATGGATCTGAGGGACTCTCAGGACGAGGACGGCGCGCTTGCGTTTGTTGCCCCTAACGTGTTTGGCAAGGACTATCCGAATTACCAAAAGATGCGCTCTGCCGCGGCGTGGTGTGATGCCATCATCATCGTGCCCTACAAAATGTGGCTGATGTACGGCAGGACCGAGATATTGGAAGAAAACTTTGACACCATGGTGCAATATATGGACTATGTCCAGACCACACGCGGCTATGACGGTCCTTCCCCCGTCTTTGGCGACTGGCTTGGCTTTGAGGACACCCCGAAGGATTATGTTTCGATCTGTTATTATGCCTATGATGCAAAGCTGATGAGTCAGATCTGCCATATTCTTGGAAGAACTGATACAGCAAAGCATTATGAGACGCTATTTTTGAATATTGTCAATCATTTTGGCAAAAAATACACCAATGGTAAAGGAAATATTACCGTCACCACCCAAACGGGCTATTTGTTGCCGCTTGCTTTCGATATGCTGGGAGATGAGGACAGACAAAAGGCCATCTCGGCACTCCACGCCAAGATCAAGGAAAATCATTACACCCTCTCCACAGGCTTTGTGGGCACAGGCTTGCTTTGCGAAACACTAAGCAAGGTCGGGCTTACCGACGACGCGTATTCCCTGCTTTTGCAGACCCGCGCGCCCTCATGGCTTTACAGTGTGCGCGCAGGTGCTACCACCGTATGGGAAAGATGGGATTCTTACACCACCGAAAACGGCTTTGGCAAGGCCCAGATGAATTCTTTTAACCACTACAGCTACGGCGCGGTCGCCGAGTGGATGTTCACTCACATGGCAGGCATCCGCCCGAATCCCGATATGCCCGGCTTCAGAAGCTTTTATTTGGCCCCCTGCCCCGACATAAGAGCGGACGGGGATATTCCCGAAGGTCAATCGCGCATCCGCGCTGTTAAAGCGGAATATCTCAGCATGTGCGGTCTTATCCGCGCCGCATGGGAATATGAGAACGACCGCTTTGTGTATCTCATTACCATCCCCGAGGGCGCACGTGCCAAAATTCGGTTCCCTCTGCTCGACGGTCAAAACAGCGTAGAGATCAACGAGCTTGTTTTTTCTGAGGGCAACGGATTCACCGTTCATGACGGAAAAATGTGCTTTGAGCTTGGTGCGGGCACCTATGAAATTCGCTGAAACCGCTTGACTTTTGCCATAAATTCTGATACGCCGTTTTCTGTTCTATTTTATTACATTTCAACAGAAAGGATATCAAATTGAATTTTTTGCAAACATTGTTTGGAAATCTTGCTGACCTTCAGTGGCAACAGATCGTCATGTGGGCGATCGGCGGTATTTTGATCTACCTTGCCATCAGGAAGGAAATGGAGCCTACGCTTCTTTTGCCCATCGGCTTTGGCGCTATTCTCATGAACTTCCCTGGCGTTCGTACACCTGCCATGATCTGCAGCGTTTGCGAAAAGGCGTTGCAAACCGCCGAAGGTCACGCCTGTGAAGGTGCTATCTTCACCGAGGGCTTTGCCTACGGCGGTATTGCAGAGCCTCTTGAGACCCTTTACCACGCAGGTATCGCAAGCGAGCTGTTCCCGCTCCTTCTGTTCATCGGTATCGGTGCGATGATCGACTTCGGTCCTCTGCTCAACAACCCCAAGCTGATGATCTTCGGCGCGGCGGCACAGTTCGGTATCTTCTTTACCCTGTGCATGGCATCCATCTTCTTCCCCGAGGCGAAGGACTTCGCTTCCATCGCCATCATCGGCGCGGCTGACGGCCCCACCTCTATCGTGGTTGCCAATAAGCTTGGCTCAAGCTACGTCGGTGCGATCACGGTTGCGGCATACTCGTATATGGCACTCGTGCCCATCATTCAGCCGCCCGTTATCAAGCTGCTTACCACAAAAAAGGAACGTATGATCCGTATGTCTTATAAGCAGACCGACGTGTCCAAGACCACTAAGATCCTGTTCCCCATCATCATTTCCATCGTGGCATGTCTGTTTGCCCCCGGCGCAGGCTCGCTGACCGGCTTCCTGATGTTCGGTAACCTCATTCGTGAGTGCGGCGTTCTGGATGCCATTTCCGAGACCGCACAAAAGGTGCTTGCTAACCTTATCACAATCTTCCTCGGTATCACAATTGCTTCCAAGATGACCGCAAATGAGTTCTTGAGATTTGAAACACTTCTCATTATGG